>SVHP01000043.1 GCA_015055735.1 Clostridiales bacterium
AAGTAAAAGGTGCGAGACTGGCAGGTCGTTTAAATACGCACTTGTGCGTAAGCCAGAATAGTTTAGGGCTAATTGCCCGAAAATGAAAAACCACCAGCTAGGCTGGTGGATATTTATTTTTTTACTATTTGCTTATGCTAATTTTAATACGGTAAGCGATGCGCCCGTATAGGTTGCAGTTTCGGCAGAAGTATTGTATATAGCAAGAGTGTCGCCAGCAGTACCATTAAATAAAATAGTCTTACTTTGCGCGCCTGTGCTGTCGTTTGAAACGATGGATTCGTTAGTAATTGCCGTTCCGTTTTGATAAAGTGAAGTAGAAAAGTTTGTCGTAAGCACCGAACCGTTAGCATAAAAACTAACTAGATAAACGCCGTCTTCACTTAAAGTGACTGCGTTATCCGTTACCGTCATTGAAGTATCGGCAGTAGCCGTATTTAATACGATAGGGATAATAGCACCCGTTGTAGCCGTTGCAGTACCAACGCTTGCGTAAATGGCGTCGTTAGTTCCCGCAGGGCCTTGTGGACCAACAGGACCAGTAGCACCTGTCGGACCGACAGGACCTTGTGGACCAGTAGCACCTGTTAACCCGATAGGGCCTTGTGGACCAGCAGGACCAGTAGCACCTGTTAACCCGATAGGGCCTTGTGGACCAGTAGCACCCGTTAAACCGATAGGACCTTGTGGGCCAATAGCACCTGTCGGACCCGTTGGACCTTGTGGACCGGCAGGACCGGTTGCACCTTGTGGGCCGATAGGCCCTCTTGCGCCAGTAGCCCCTGTTGGACCGATAGGACCCCTTATATATACCGTGTTATTGCAACATCTATTTGAATAAGGGTTATTATAAAAACTTGCAGTGTTTACGTTGTTATAGTTAAAGCCGTTTCTAGCGTTGTTGCAACAACGATTGCAACCGTTATTACAGCAATTACTAAATCCAAACAAATTGCACATAAAAAATCCTCCTTTGTGACTATTACATACTATTCAAAATAGCAGTAAAATGTTCAAAGAAGGAAAATTCATTAGTTTAGCTTATTTGATTTTAGTCGATAGGGAAGTCCATTTGTTCTATATCGATGTCGGGTAAATAGCAAAGTTCTTCGTGCATATTAGTATTTTCACCAAATACTTTTTCGAACGGCAACTTAAAATACTTGCAATTACCTTCTGCAAGAAGGTTATTGTCCATATCGAAAATTTGACCTTTAGCCGACATGCCACGTGGCGATTCAAAAACCAAATAGCCCCTTGCCTTGACGGGCGTTTCTAGTGGAACGGGTTTACGATATGTGATATTAAGAGTTGTGGTCACCCCGAAAGTTTGTGGTTCGTTAACCCAAATAACCCTACCCATAAGTTCGTCTAAAAGGGCGCTTATCATACCACCGTGTGTGCGTGTAGGATAACTTTGGTGCTCGTTTCTAAACTTTACGATAGTGCCAACCGACCCGTCTTCAAGTTCGTAAAACTTTGCCTTTAAGCCTAGTGGATTATCAAATCCACAAATGATACAGTCTTTGCTGTTTTTTTGCATTTTAATTACTTTCAAACTTTTCATTATTCAGTCATCTCTATAAGTTCAGTAAGTTTGTCAGGGAAGTTAACGGTCATTCCGTTAACGCCCGAAAAATAAGCGTTTTTCATCAGATCTTGATTAACTACGCCCCAAGCCCTAACGTTAAAGCCGAGAGAGCGCCACTTTTCAACGTTTTCTTTTGTAACGAACTGTGCGTCTGGGCAAAATTCGTCAATCCCGTCATTTTTAAGTTGGGCAAGTAGCTCGTCTTCAATACTCTGCGCCAAAAAGCCAGTCTTGTAGTTAGGTAAGGCTTTCTTAAAATCCAAAAGTTCCTTTCTCTTAAAAGAAGTTATAACCACTTTTTCAGGGATATTAAACTTTTCCAATATTTTTGCCGTTGGCAACGCCGTATTATCTCCTTTAAGTTCTATGGCAAAGGTTAAATCCATTTTTGAAAAGTGTGTTAAAAAGTCTTCTAAAGTTATTATTTTGTCCTTTAAGTCACCCTTTTTTACCCAAAAAGACTGCAATTCTTCAAAAGTGTAATCGCAAAGATTACCCTTTCCGTCAGTCACTCTTTCTAACGTAGCATCGTGAAACAACACTAAAACGTTATCTTTAGTTAATTGAACGTCCGTTTCAATGCCGTTTGCTTTCATTGTTAATCCATAATAAAAGGATAAAAAGGTGTTCTCCGGCGCATATTCGCTTGCGCCACGATGTGCATAATTTATAAATTTATCTAACTTTTTCATAAAAATAATTCTAGCACCAATTTGTTGATTTGTCAACGTTAAAACAAAAATTATACAAATTTTTTCTAAATGCTTGACAATAAGAAAAATATAACTTATAATAAAAGTATGAAAAGTAGGAATTATCCTACCGATAAAGGAGAGCCTATGTTAGAGAAAAAAGGAAAATATATTTTCGGCGTATGTAAAGTTGGTGAAAAGGGGCAAATTGTAATCCCAAAAGAAGCAAGGGATATGTACCAAATAAAACCAGGCGACAGTTTGCTTATGGTGGGCGATAGTAAGGGAATTGCCATGATAAAAACCGAGGTTTTTTCGGATTTAGCAGAACAAGTATTAAAAGATGATTAAAGTAAAGGAAGGCTGACATGAACGAAGTAATTAGAATTTGTAATTTGCATAAATCATTTAAGGACGTGCACGCCGTAAACGACCTATCGTTCAAGGTAAACGAAGGCGAATTGTTTGCGTTTTTAGGCGTAAACGGTGCGGGAAAAAGTACGACTATTTCTATAATTTGCTCTACGCTTAAAAAGGACAGTGGGAAGGTTTACGTGGACGGCATCGATATTGACACGGACTCTTATCAAATCAAACAAAAAATAGGTGTAGTTTTTCAAAACTCAGTGCTTGATAAGTCTTTGACCGTTAGGCAAAACTTAACTTTTAGAGCGGCTTTATATGGAATTTTTAATAAAGAGTTGCAAGATAGAATAGAGTATTTATCGACCATTTTGGAATTTAAGGACTTTATCGATAGGCCTGTCGGTAAACTATCGGGTGGACAAAGAAGAAAAATCGATATTGCAAGGGCGATTATTCATAATCCTAAAATCTTGATACTCGACGAGCCGACGACTGGCTTAGATCCACAAACTAGAACTATCATGTGGAAGGTTATAAACGATCTTCGTAAAAAGTTAAACATGACCGTACTTTTGACCACGCACTATATGGAAGAAGCAGTAGACTGCGATTACGTGGTTATTATAGACGGTGGTAAAATGGTTGCCGAAGGCAAGCCTTACGAACTTAAGAATAAGTATGCAAGCGATAGCGTGACCGTGTACGGAATAAATGAAGAACAAGCAGAACTTATAGGCGAAGATTATCAAAAGGTGGTCGGTGGTTTTAGGTTTATTATCAAGGACACCAAATTAGCAACCGATATGATTATCAAAAATCCACAACTTTTCACCGATTACGAAGTGACTAAAGGGCAAATGGATTCGGTATTTCTAAACGTTACGGGAAAGAAATTAGTAGGGGGTGATAAATAATGAAAACTTTGTTTGCTTGCGTAAAGAGAAACACTATATTATTCTTTAAGGATAAAGGCTTATTTTTCACGTCCTTAATAACCCCACTCATCTTGTTAGTGCTATACTCAACTTTTTTATCTAACGTGTATAAAGACAGTTATACTATGATATTTGAATCGCAAGGTCTATCCATCAGTAAAGAAATAGTAGACGGGCTTGCAGGTGGACAACTTATGTCTTCGCTACTTGCAGTGTCTTGCGTAACTGTTTCGTTTTGCTCAAATATGTTAATGGTTCAAGATAAGGTGACGGGTGCGCATAAGGATATGCTGATAACTCCGTTAAAACGTTCAACGCTCGGCTTATCGTATTATATTTCAACCACTATTAGCACTTTAATAATTTGTTTGGTCGCTTTAGTCGCTTGTCTAATTTACGTAGCTATCGTGGGTTGGTATATGACTTTTATCGACGTACTGTTAACTTTCGTTGACATACTATTGCTGGTGACTTTCGGAACGGCACTGTCTTCGGTTATAAACTATTTCTTATCTTCTCAAGGTCAAATTTCGGCAGTTGGCTCAATCGTAAGTTCGTGCTACGGCTTTATTTGTGGCGCATATATGCCATTATCCCAACTTGGCGAAGGCTTAAGAAACGCATTTATGTTTTTACCAGGAACGTACGGTACGGCGTTAATTAGAAACCACGCTATGGGTGGGGCAATAGAAGAGTTGAGTAAAACTGCATCGCCTGAAATTATAAAGGCGTTAAAGGATACTATCGATTGCAATATTTATTTCTTTGACCAAAGCGTTGATACTTCGGTTATGTACGTGGTAGTTATCGCTAGTATAGTAGTTCTTTTGGGGGCTTACGTGCTAATAAATAAGTTCGCAAAAAAGAGTAAAAAGTAATAAATACTAATCGGGAAAACTAATAATCAATATGTTTTCATACCAAAATATTTTAGACGATATTAAAAACTTAGGCATAAAAAAGGACGATAAAATAATGATTCACTCGTCCTTAAAAAAGGTCGGGCAAATTGACGGTGGTGGCGATACCCTGTTGGACGCTTGTTGCGACTATTTGGGAGATAGTGGTATGCTCGTTATCCCTTGCCACACTTGGGGTGCGATAAAAGATTACGATAATATTTTTGATACCAACCTACCTTCAAACTTGGGCGTTCTACCAAATCTTTTTAGGGTTAGAAAAGGCGTGTATAGGTCTATGCACCCCACTCACTCTATGTGTGCGTTTGGGAAAGATGCAAGCACTTTCGTGCAAGGCGAAGTTGGGAACGACTGCTTTTGTGGCGATAACGGGTGCATGAATAAACTGCTAAACATGGGTGGCAAAGTGCTTTTAATTGGGGTAACTCTAACTAGTTGTACCTTTTTTCACCTTATAGAAGAGCAAACCTATAAAGACCATTTTTGGTTTAAGGATAGCCCTGATGTTTTTAAGATTAAATTGTTAGACGGTAAGGTAGTGGATAACCCCGTTTTTGATACTAAAATCGATACCAGCCTATATTTCGATAAGGCTTTAGATATCGTCAAAGGGCATAGTTCAACCCGTCTAGGTAAGATAGGTAATGCAGACTGTATATTACTTGATATGCAATCGATTTATCCTATAATACAAAATTTAATATTGGACGATAAACACTTTTTTATGAAATAATATAAAAAACCATCAATAACCTATAAGGCTAAAGATGGTTTTATTTTTTTGTTTTGATTGATTTTATAAAATATTAAAACTTAAGATTTAGGCTTTGCTTGGGTCGATTATTTCGGCAAGGTATGGTAATTCTCTATATTTTTCAGCGTAGTCAAGTCCGTATCCTACCACGAATCCACAAGGAATATCAAAGCCCACGTAGTCGGCTTTAATGTCTACTTCTCTGCGTTCTTTTTTGTCTAGGAATGCGCAAATCTTGATAGAAGATGGATTTTTTTGCTTTAAGTATTCAACGAAATATTTTAGAGTTTTTCCGCTGTCTATTATGTCCTCAACGATAATAACGTCCCTACCTTCAATGTCGGTCGTAATGTCGTTTTGCATAACGAGTTCACCGCTTACCGTTCCGTTGCGATAACTTGAAAGTTTTGCAAAGTCAAGCATGATAGGGCGTTTGATATTCTTGGTTATATCGGCAAAAAAATAAATAGCACCCTTAAGCGTGCAAATAAACACGGGACGACGAATAGAATTGTCAACGCTCGAATAGTCAAGCGTGATTTGTGCTGCAAGTTCTTTTACTCGTTTTTGAATTTGTTCTTCGGTTAATAAGATTTTTAGATTAGATTTCATTTTGGTTTTCCTTTGTAAGCTTTAATATTCGTTTAGTTGAATTGTCAACTTTAATTTTTTCTGATATTGCAATGCCGAATATAGCCAAAACTTGATTGCCGAGAGCGATTAACGGCAAACTGTCACGCTCTGACGAAGGGATTTTTTTGTCGGTTAAATAATCGCTTAAACTTTTCGTGCCACCACCGAATTTTGTGAACTTGTCGTTCTCACGGCGTGTTCTAATGACGCTACCTTCTGGAATTTTATCTCGGTCGCAGTAAAATCCGTCGGTAAAATTGTCGGGGCTAGCATTCTCTATGGTCAGCGTTTGACCGTTGAATAGATAAGTGCCGATTTTGAAGTCAATTTGCTCGTCGATAGTGTCTAATTGTTTGATAAAAGTTATTCGGTCGTATTCTTTTATTGCTATAATGCCGTTTTTAAGGTAGGCTTTGTTTCCATTTTGACCGTTCGCAAGTTTGTTAACACTGTCTATATGCGTCTTTTCCCAGTCCTTTTGCACGCCTAAATGTTTTAAGGCTAAAACGGTAGCTCTGCCAAGTAGGGCAGGGTGTAACGGCAATGTGACTTTTACGCTATCTTTGTCGAAAAGCATTGATTTTAGCGTTTGTTCTTCTAGGTAGTCGTTTTCAAGTTTTGCAGTTTGCGAAAATCTATATACGCATTTTTCTGCATCGGGGAAAATTTGCTCAATTTTTGGGATTAGGTTTAGCCTAATGTCGTTTCTCGTGTAATCGGCGCAAAAATTCGTGTCATCAGTAACGAACGGAATAGCGTTTTTCGCTAGGTAATCTTCAATTTGGCTTTTACTAACCGATAAAAAAGGTCTTATGATTTTGTTTTCAAAGTTTTGGTCAATGCCACATAAACCCTTTAAGGCTGTGCCACGAAAAAGATTAAAAAGAACTGATTCTAGATTGTCTTTTAGATGGTGCGCAGTAGCGACAAGGTCGCATTTTTTTTGGGCAATGGCTTGATAAAAGCATTGATACCTTAAAATTCTTCCCGCCTGTTCTAGCGATAATTTGTTTTCGTTTGCATATTTTTTGCAGTCTACTGAATAGGTTAATAGTGGAATATCACGTTTATTACAGTAGTCGATAACAAAATTTGTGTCGGAAATTGAGGATTTACCACGAATACCGTGTTCAACGTTAATCGCAATTACTGAAAAAGAGTATATTTTTGCTTGACCTAGCATATAATGTAATAAGGCCATGGAATCACCACCGCCAGATAAAGCCACCGCTACGGTCTTATTCGTAATAGGGAATTCATGCAAATTAACGTTCATGCATACATTGTAGCAAAGATAAAAGAAAAATTCAAGTAATATTTAAAAATAATTCAATCAAAATGGTTGACAAAAGCAAAAATATAGTATATCATTAACTATACTAAAAACAAACACATCGCGGGATGGAGCAGCTTGGTAGCTCGTCGGGCTCATAACCCGAAGGTCGTGAGGTTCAAATCCCACTCCCGCAACCAAACAAAAAACGGATAGGTTTTTTACCTGTCCGTTTTTTGTTTTATTGAGAGTAGGTTTTGTGTGGGACTTGAACGGGTGGGTATCGGCAACTTAAAAGATTGATTTTAGGTATAGTTGCCGACAAACAATTGATAATTGTTTGCCACCCCGAGCCCGTGCCGACAATAGCCTAATAAGTCCCATGTCCTAGCGGAGGACCGCAACCCTTTTGTCACAAGTGACATTTCCCCTAGTAGGGGAATTTCCCACAACCACTCGTATGGGGCTATAAGTATTTTGCTTATAGACCTATATTTTTTGTATTTTCACGCGGAAATAAGCGTTTTATAGCAAAAAATAAGACCTATAAGAGCATTTTTACGCTTTTATAGGTCTTTTTTAATGCGGTTTTTTAGGAAATTACCACGACAGATTTTGTCCCACACACTTTAAGTCAATGTATTTGTAAATAACCTATTATAAAATTAAAAACAATTTGTTTCTATAAATAATTGACAAGATGGTTAAAATATTATATAATAATAAAATATAATAATAAAAAAAATAAGGAACCAGCTGTCTGTAGAGGCTTGGTTCCTTTTTGTCTTTTGTTAAGAAAAAATTTATCAAACAAAATAAAATGGAGATAAAATAATGGAAATTCAATTACAAGAACTCATTGATAAAATTAGGAAAGACGGAGTAGATGCGGGAGAGGCTCAGGCGGAAAAGATACTTATTTCCGCTAAAGAAGAGGCGCAAAGAATTATAGCGGAGGCGCAAGCGGAAGCCGATAAAATTTTAGTTAACGCAAAAAATGAGAATATGCGTATGGTAAAATCAAGCGAGGACGCAATTCGCCAAGCAGGTCGCAATTTATTGATTTCGTTTAGGGAGAGTGTAGCGAGAGAACTTAAAGCGATTATTGGTGAAAGCGTTGATGCCGTTTATTCTTCTCAATTGCTTGAAAAAATAATTGTTGACGTTGTTGAACGCTGGTCCATCAATCCCGAGGTGAAAAATCTAACGGTTATTTTGAATAATGATGACGTGGAGCGTTTAGAAAAAACCTTGATAGCGTCGCTTAAAGAAAGAGTAAAAAAAGGCGTTACGTTAAAGGCGAACGACAATTTTGACGGTGGATTTCGTATTGTTGTTAATAATGATACCGTTTATTATGATTATTGTGAAGACGCTGTCGTTGAAATGCTTTCAAATTATTTAAGCCCTAAAATTGCGAAATTGATGAAAGAGGCTAAATAATTATGGCTGAATATTACTTTATATCGCAGTTGCCGTCTTTGGACGGATTAAGCGACGGTGTATCATTGCCGATAACGGAGGAGTATTTTATCGGGATGTGTGAAAGCCTATTGAAGGATAAGATAGTTAACGAATTGAAAAGTTTGACGCTAATTCCACCGCTAATCCCCGTAAAGTCAAAATCTGCTTTAATTATGGCATGGAATAGTGGCGAGCGTTATTTAAGGCTATCGCTTGCTAAAATGCGTGCAGAAAAAATGAAAAAGACTTTTGACTTGCAAGACGAATTTTTGCCAAGCGAGTACGTAAAGGTAGCAAGTAGCGCAGTAGAAATAGACAATCCTTTGGAAGCGGAGAAATTTTTAACGGAATATCGTTTGAACTTTTTGGAGAGTTTAAGACCGACGGACTCTTTTTCGGAGGAGTTTATCTATTATTATTTTCTTCGATTAAAACTTCTTAAACGTATGCGACAATTCAACGTGGAAGAAGGAGAAAACACGTATAAAAACATATATAATTCCATTATGAATGGAGATAAGACGGAGGGTATGTAATGACCGAAAACACAGGAAAAGTAATAAGCGTTAATGGAAACTTAATTTCCGTTGAGTTTAACGGCATTGTTTCCATGAATGAAATTTGCTATATAAAAGTCGATGACGCAATATTAAAAAGCGAAGTTATACGTATTCGTGGCAACGTTGCGCAAATACAAGTTTATGAAATGACCAACGGGATAAAGTGTGGAGACTTAGTAGAATTTACCGGTGAAATGCTATCGGCAGAACTTGGTCCCGGTTTGCTTGGCCAGATATATGATGGATTACAAAACCCTCTTCCCGTTATAGCAAAGCAGGCTGGTTGGTTTTTAGAGCGAGGAATTTACGCAAACGGATTAAATACTGAAAAAAAGTGGGAGTTTACGCCCACCGTCGAGGCGGGAAACGTTGTTCGAGCAGGAGAATACGTTGGAACTGTTCCAGAGGGCTCGTTCCTTCATAAGATATTTGTACCTTTTTATTTGCTTGGGAATTATACCGTTAAATCCGTTGCTCCGAAAGGCGAATATACAGTAAAGGAAACGATAGCAGTTTTAATCAACGAGCGTGGACGTGAAATACCGTTAACTATGTCGTTTAAGTGGCCGGTTAAGCGTGCTGTTAAATGTTATAGCGAAAGATTAGCGCCCACGGAAATGATGGAAACGAAAGTACGTTTAGTCGACTCGTTCTTTCCCGTGGCGAAAGGCGGAACCTATTGCACGCCTGGTCCGTTTGGCGCAGGTAAGACTGTTTTGCAACATACAACGTCAAAATATGCCGACGTAGATATTGTAATTATCGCTGCGTGTGGCGAACGAGCAGGAGAAGTAGTGGAAACGCTAACGGAATTTCCTGAATTGATTGATCCAAAAACTAATCGTTCATTGATGGAGCGCACCATTATAATTTGCAATACGTCGTCTATGCCAGTTGCGTCTCGTGAAGCGTCGGTATACACTTCGGTAACGCTCGCAGAGTATTATCGTCAAATGGGTTTGCATGTTCTTCTTCTAGCAGATTCCACTTCTCGTTGGGCGCAAGCGCTTAGAGAGATGTCGGGAAGACTGGAAGAAATTCCGGGAGAAGAAGCGTTCCCCGCTTATCTTGAATCTTATATTGCGGCTTTTTATGAAAGAGCGGGCTACGTTCGATTGCCAGACGGAAGCACTGGTTCTGTCACGATAGGCGGAACGGTTTCTCCGGCAGGGGGTAACTTTGAAGAACCGGTAACACAAGCAACGCTAAAAGTCGTAGGCGCTTTTCACGGTCTTTCTCGTGAGCGTTCAGACGCAAGAAAATATCCTGCGATAGATCCCCTTATTTCTTGGTCAAAATATAAAAGCGTTATAGATAGTGAAAAAATAGAATTTTGTAAAAACGTTTTACATCATGGTTTCGAAATTAGTTCAATGATGAAGGTCGTTGGAGAAGAGGGAACGACTTTGACGGATTACGTTACATATTTAAAATCGGAAATGCTTGACGCCGTTTATTTGCAACAAAACTCTTTCGATTTAGTTGATGCAAACTGTGGCAAGGAAAGGCAACGCTACGTTGTAGACAAACTAGTGAGAATTTTAGGCAGTAGTTACAGTGTTGAGAATAAAGACGAGGCACGTTCTTTCTTTAATAATTTGCGTCAAAAATTCATTGACTGGAACTATGCGGAATTCAAAAACGAAGAGTTCAGCAAACTAGAAGCGGAAATTGACAAACTTTATTGTAAAGCAAGTGGAAAATTGTCCAAATTAGTTGAAAAAATATTGGAGGACGATGCACAATAATGGGCAAAGTATATAATCGAATAGAATCAATTGTTGGCAACGTTATTACGGTTAAAGCAGACGGTGTCCAATACAAAGAATTAGCGCAGATTAATACACGTTTTGGAAAGTCGCTAGCGCAGGTCAATAAGATAGAGGGAGATATAGTATCGCTTCAAATCTTTGCCGGAGGGCAGGGCGTATCTACCGGAGACGAAGTGCGTTTTCTCGGCCACGAAATGAGAGTGTCGTTTAGTGAAGACTTATTAGGTCGTATATTCAACGGCTCTGGCGAACCCAGAGACAAAGGGCCTGCTCTTACGGAAAATATGAAAGCAATCGGTGGGCCATCAGTAAATCCTACCAAACGTATTCTTGCTAATAGAATGCTTAGAACGAACATACCTATGATAGATATGTTTAATACGTTGGTTGTGTCTCAAAAATTGCCGATTTTCTCTATTTCGGGCGAACCTTACAACCAACTGCTTGCTCGCATAGCAATGCAAGCGGAAGCGGACGTTATCGTTCTTGGCGGTATGGGACTTAAATATGATGATTTTTTATATTTTAAGGGAGAGTTTTCTAAAGGCGGTGCATTAAGCAAAACGGTTATGTTTATTCATACGGCATCCGACCCGACGGTAGAGTGTATGATGATACCGGATATGGCGCTGGCTGTTGCCGAACAGTTTGCATTACAAGACAAGGACGTTTTGGTACTTCTTACGGATATGACGAACTTTGCAGATGCAATGAAGGAAATTGCAATCACGCAAGAGCAAGTGCCTTCGAATCGTGGATATCCGGGTGACCTTTATTCTCAACTCGCTTCTCGTTATGAAAAAGCGGTTGACTTTGCAGATTCGGGCTCGATTACCGTTTTAGCGGTTACAACTATGCCGGGTGATGACGTTACGCATCCCGTACCCGACAATACCGGATATATTACCGAAGGACAGTATTATCTTAAAGGTGGTCGTATCGAGCCGTTTGGTTCTTTGTCAAGACTAAAACAAAACGTAAACGGCAAAACTCGAAAAGATCACAGAGCGCTTATGGATTCAATGATTCGTATGTATTCTTCGTACAAAGAAACGTTAGAAAAGAAGAATATGGGCTTTTCAATGAGTAAGTGGGATGAAAAATTGTTAAAATACGGAGAACTTTTTGAGAACAAATTAATGTCACTATCTATCAATCTCACTCTTGAGCAAGCGCTTGATTTGGGATGGGAGATTTTGGCAGAGTGTTTCCAAAAAGAAGAAACCGGAATTAAGTCCGACCTTGTAGAAGAATTTTGGCCTAAAAAGTAAGGAGGAACGTGATTTTGGCAAAAATCAAACTAACCAAAAATGAGTTAAAGTTACAAAAGGACGCATTAAAAATGTACCGCAGATATTTGCCTACACTAACGCTAAAAAAACAGCAACTCTATACTGAAATGCGTATTATTGAAGCAAAAGCCAAAGCGGTAAGAAAAGAAAGAGAAGATCTTGAATTTGGTTTTAGAGACTGGATTGCCGTTTTTAGTGAGAGGGATGCTTTCCCGAAAGACGTTATCACCGTTAGCAACGTTCGTAAGGGGAAAGGCAATATCGCAGGTGTCGATATTCCTACGTTCGAGGGCGCAGATTTTTCTCGAGGAGATTACGATTTGTACGCTACACCGCTTTGGGTGGACGTCGCTACAAAGCATATGGAACGGGCTATGTTGCTTGATTTGGAGGCGGAAGTGTTGGACGAGCAAGTCAGACTTTTAGAAGTTGAATTGCGTGCAACGTCGCAAAGAGTTAATTTGTTTGAAAAGGTTAAAATTCCAGAAACGGAGGAAAATATCAAAAAGATATCTATCTATATGGCAGACCAACAAGTTAGCGCCGT
>SVHP01000044.1 GCA_015055735.1 Clostridiales bacterium
AGTAGTAGGTTTAGTTGACGGTGAATACGTTATTAACCCTGACGAAAAACAAAGAGCAAAGAGCGATTTAACCCTTAACTTAGCAGGTACTAAAGATGCTATCATGATGGTTGAAGCAGGTGCAAACGAAATTTCAGACGACCAAATGGTTGGCGCTATTTTGTTTGGACATGAAGAAATCAAAAAGCTTTGCGCTTTCCAAGAAGAAATCGTTAGAGCAATCGGTAAGCCAAAGAAAGATATGGAATTATACCATATTCCTGAAGAAATTGACAGTGCAGTTAGAGAATTTGCCGATAAAATGTTAGACGATGCTCTCGATACTTTCGATAGACATGAAAGACAACAAGGTCAAGATAAAGTTGAAAAAGAAACTCTTGAACACTTTGCTGAAATTTTCCCAGACAAGGCAAGAGAAATCAAAGACTCACTTTACTACATGACCAAAGAAAAGGTAAGAGCAAAAATTACTAATACGGGTATTCGTCCAGACGGAAGAAAACTCGACGAAGTAAGAAAGATTTGGTGTGAAGCAGGCGTTCTTCCAAGAGTACACGGTTCAGGCGTATTCACTAGAGGAATGACTCAAGTTATGTCAACCTGTACTTTAGGTATGCTTTCAGAAGCACAAAAACTAGAAGGTCTTGATGGAGATACTTCAAAGAGATATATGCACCAATATAACATGCCAGGCTACGCTTCAGGCGAAGCAAAACCTTTAAGAAGTCCTGGTAGACGTGAAATTGGTCACGGCGCACTCGCTGAAAGAGCGTTAGAACCTGTTATTCCAAGTGAAGAAGATTTCCCATACGCTATTAGAATCGTTTCAGAAGTATTAAGTTCAAACGGTTCAACTTCACAAGGTAGCGTTTGTGGTTCAACATTAGCGCTTATGGACGCAGGTGTTCCAATTAAAGCACCTGTTGCAGGTATTGCTATGGGTTTAATTAAGGATACCGAAAGCGGTAAAGTTTCAATCCTTTCAGATATTCAAGGCTTAGAAGACTTCCTTGGCGATATGGACTTTAAGGTTGCAGGTACTGAAAAGGGTATTACTGCTATCCAAATGGACATTAAGATTAAGGGTATTGACGAAGCAATCTTAAGAAAGGCTATCGCTCAAGCAAACGTTGGTAGACAACATATTTTATCTAAGATGTTAGAAGCAATCGATAAGCCAAGAACCGAATTATCTAAATACGCTCCAAAGATCATTTCTTTCAATATTGACCCAGAAAAGATTGGCGACGTTGTAGGTAAACAAGGTAAGGTTATCAACAAGATTATCGAAGAAACAGGCGTTAAAATTGATATCGACGATGACGGAAGAGTTAATATCGCAACCGTTGGTGGCGTAGAAAATGCGGAAAGAGCAAAAGCAATAATTCTTTCTATCGCAAAAGATCCTGAAGTTGGCGATATGTTCATAACCGAAGTTGTAAGAATTTTACCAAAGGTTGGCGCATTCTGTGAATTAGCACCTGGTAAAGACGGACTTATTCATATAAGCAAAATGAGTGATAAGCATATTAACTCGGTTGAAGAAGTATTGCATATCGGCGACAAAGTAAAAGTAGAAATCATCAAGATTGGTGAAAAGGGAATCGACCTTAAACTTTTAGAAATCGTTGCTGAATAATTGTAAACAAAAACCTTAAATATGCAAGGCGATCGCCTTGCATATTTTTATCTTTTAGTGTTTTTTGATCTTCTATTCGCATAGAATACGAATAGAGGTGTTGAAAAATGAAAAAACTAAGTAAAAGAGTGACTATAATTACTAACGTCATATTATGTATTACCTTACTTGGTGTATATACGATAAGCATTTTTCCACAAAACGCACTTCCAACCTATGGTAATGGTCAAATAACAGCCATATACAGTGGTGATAGGCAAAGCAATTACGTTTCTCTAATGTTTAACGTGTATGAAAATACCGATATAGTAAATAGTATTATAGACGTACTAAACGACAAACAAGTAAAGGCAACATTTTTCGTGGGTGGCTGTTGGGCTGATGATAACGAACGAACTTTGTTAAATATCGTATCAAACGGTCATGAGATAGCAAATCACGGATATTTTCATAAAGACCACAAAAAGTTGGATTATGAGAGTAATTATAAAGAGATCGACTCTGCCGATAAAATTATTGAAAGTTTATCAAAGGTAAAACCTAAACTCTTTGCGCCACCGTCGGGTAGTTTTTCGCCTACGACGCTTCAAGCGAGTTTTGACTTAGATTATAAGCTTATAATGTGGTCGAAAGACACGATAGATTGGCGTGATAACGATATTTCTCTAATTTTTAATAGGGCGACTAAAAACGTTTCGGGTGGAGATTTAGTGCTTATGCACCCTAAAAAACATACCTTACAAGTTTTACCGACTATTATAGATTACTATAAGAGTGTGGGGCTTGACGTTTGTACGGTCAGTCAAAATATCGGTTAATACATACGGAGAAAATTATGATTAAATATAAACAATTTGATAATGGATTAAGACTTGTCGTAAATAAAATGGAAGGCATGCTATCGGTTAGCATAGGCGTGCTAGTAAAGACGGGAAGTATGAATGAAAGCGCAAGCGAAAACGGTATTTCTCACTTTATTGAACACATAATGTTTAAGGGTACTGAAAAGAGAAGCGCTTTTGAAATTTCAGATCATATTGATAGGATAGGCGCACAAATAAACGCTTTTACTTCAAAGGAATTGACTTGTTATTATACAAAATCTACAAAAGAACACGCTCATACTTCACTTGAAATTTTGTCGGATATTTTCTTTAATTCTAAATTCGATAAGGAAGAATTAGAAAAAGAAAAAGGTGTAGTAATAGAAGAGATTAACATGAGTGAAGACGTTCCTGAAGAAGTGTGCTTAGACCTTTTGGCAAAAGCGTATTATGGACAAAAGGGGTTGGGACAAACTATTCTAGGTACGAGTAAAAACGTTAAAAGTTTCACTAGGGACGACGTAATAAAATATATGGACAAATACTATACTGCCGATAACGTCGTTATTTCAATTGCGGGAAACGTCGATATAGATAATGCTGAAAGGTTAGTAAAAGAATATTTCGCCGATAAATTCACAAAAACTAAAAGTAGTTTGCAAATAAGCAGTACGCCTTTTGAACCATTGCAATTATATAAAACAAAAAAGATTGAACAATCGCATATCGCTTTTGCTATGAAAGGTATAAGCGTAAGCGACCCTAAAAGCGATGCGCTAACTATTGCTAACATAATTTTTGGGGGTGGTATGAGTAGTAGATTGTTCCAAAAGATTAGGGAAGAGTTGGGACTTGCGTATAGCGTATATTCTTACACCTCGCAATATAAGGATAACGGTGTAATAGAAATTTATGCAGGCGTCAATACTTCGCTTCGTGATTTAGCCGTAAATGCAATTATCGAGCAATTACAAAAATTCAAAAAGGACGGCATTACCGAACAGGAGTTTTATAGGGGTAAAGAACAAGTAAAAAGCGCCTTTATTATGGGGCAAGAAAGTACGGGATCGCAAATGTTATTATATGCAAAGTATCTAGCCTTGCTAAATAAAGAGTTAGATATAAACGAAAGGATAAAACGCCTAGAAAACGTGACTATGTCAGACGTAAACGACGTCATAAATGCTACGTTTGACCTATCGACTTTGGCAACTGCGACCGTCGGCTCAAAACGAACGGCAATAAGTATCAATTTATAATAAAAGTCAAGGATTTCTCCATTAGAGAAGTCCTTTTTTTTATCTTGTATGAATATATATTATTATGAAAATTTTTAGAATAATAATGGCGTTAATTTTGTCGTTATCGGTTGTGTTTACGGCTTTTTTTGGGAAGAGTAAAATAAGCGAAAAAATAGAAGTTATGGAAAGTAAGGAGTATAAAGGAATAATTACTTTATGGCATATAGACGGCTTTGAAGGGGGAACGGGATCTAGAAAACAATTTTTATTGAAGGTTGCAAGGGAGTTTGAAAAACAAAATTCAGGAGTTTTAGTAATGGTCATAAACCATACTTTTGAAAGTGTAAAAGAAAGAATAAATAAAGGGGAATATCCCGACCTGATTTCTTATTCGAACGGCGTAGAAATAAAGGATTTAATAGAACTAAATTGCGATAGAGCACCAAAAGGTGGATATATGGGCGATAAATTGTATGCAACTGCATGGTGTTGTGGTGGATATACCCTTATAAAAAATCCGAACGCAGTCGATAAGGAGCAAAATACAATAATTGTTTCGCAAGCCGAATATACTCAACCGTTAGTCGCTATGTTATTAGAAGGACTAGAATTTGATAATATAAAAGTTTATAAGCCTATGGACGCTTACGTAAAATTTACGGCTAATAAGACGGCGTATTTTTTAGGAACTCAACGTGATATCGTTAGACTTAATAATCGTGGTATGGAGGTTGAAAGCACTCCTTTAACAGCATATAATGACCTTTATCAATATTTATCATTAACGGGTAATGACGTTAAAAAGAACGTTTACGCCAAAAGATTTATAGATTTTTTAATTAGTGATAAAGTGCAAAGGCAACTAAATAGAATTTGTATGTTTTCGCCGTATATTGAATTAGATAACGACATAGAACAACTTTCTAATTTCAAAGTTTATAAGGAAAACAAGAGTATTTCGGCTTTCTACCATGCTGATATATTAAAACAAATGCAGGGAATATCCCTATCGGCAATTAACGGTAATCAAAATGATATAAATAAAATTAAAAATATGCTCGTTTAGTCTTGTAAAATTGTAAAAAATATAGTAAAATGTTATAAGGAGTTTTATGTGTTTTAAAAATGCACTTGAAAGACTCACAAATGCAAAAATTCATTTTGACGTGCCTATGAAAAAACATACTAGTTTTGGCGTGGGTGGTTGCGCAAGATATTATGCTGAAATAGATAGCCTTTTTAGCTTAAATTTATTGATATCTTTAGCGAAAGAATATAAGGTAAAGTATAAAGTCATAGGAAATGGAACAAATATTTTAGTGTCAGACTTGGGCTATGACGGAATTATTATTGATATAAAAAATCTAAACGATATATATTTTAAGAAGAACGACGTTCGGGTAATGGCTGGCGCAAAACTCGATAAACTGATACACTTTGCGCTAGAGAATCATCTAGCTGGGCTAGAAGCCTTGTCGGGTATTCCCGCAACTGTCGGTGGCGCAATCGTCATGAACGCAGGCGCTTTTTCTCATAATATAAGCGATTATTTATTGACGGTTGAAACACTTTATAACGGCAAAATAAAAGTTTATTCAAAAGACGAGTGTAAATTTACATATCGAAAAAGTAGATTTTTGGACAAAAAAGAAGTGGTTACTTGCGCTACCTTTTCACTACCGCAAGGCGATAGAGAAATAATTCAAGCAGGTATAAAATCTTACACGGATTTAAGGCGTCTAGTTCAACCGATAGGTAGAAGTTGTGGTTCGGTTTTCAAAAATCCAAAGCCGTTTACGGCAGGCAACCTTATTGATAGGGTGGGGCTTAAAGGTTATAAAGTCGGTGGCGCTTCAGTTTCTACACTTCACGCTAACTTTATTATAACTTCGTCAAAGGCAAAAGCGTTAGACGTCTATTGTCTAATTGAACAAATAAAACAAAAAGTAAAAGATGCATTCGGCATTGAATTAGTTGAAGAGGTTGAGTGCATAGGGGAATTCTAATGATACTATCTTCAGATTATCACACCCATACAGTATATAGTCATGGCAAAGGTCAAATTATCGATAACGCTCTAGTCGCAAAAGAAAAGGGCTTAATAGAAATTGGTATTTCTGATCACGGCTTTTCTCACCCTGCTTTTGGGCTTACTAAACGCAAACTTCCCAAAATGCGTTTGGAGTGTGATAACGCTACCAAAAATACCGGAATAAAGGTGCTTTTGGGGATAGAATCAAATATTATAGGCGAAAACGGCGCTGTCGATTTAACGCCAAAATACTATGACTATTTTGATATTTTTTTAGCAGGTATTCATAAATTCGTACTGTATAAATTCGGTACGGCTTTCAAACTTTTCGTACCTAACTTTTTTTGTGACACTTTTAATAAAAAAAACATTCCACAAAGTTTAATAAAGGAAAACACAAAGACTTTCGTAAACGTCATAAAGAATAATCCGGTTGACGTTATAACCCACTTAAATTTCGGCTGTTTTGCCGACGTAGAAGAAGTTGCAAAGGTCGCATCAGATTATGGCACATACATTGAATTAAACTCTAAAAAAACGCATTTTACCGACCAAGAATTGTATAAAATGTTAAAGACGGACGTTAAGTTTATAATCGACTCTGATGCGCATACACCCGATAGAGTAGGTGAAATTTCGTTAGTTGAAAAGTTGCTTGATAGAGTGGATATTCCAAAAGACAGGATTGCAAATATTGACGGCAAACTACCAACCCTTAGATTTAAGTCTTTTAAGGAGAAAGCATAATGAATTTTACCGAGCAAATAAAGACTGAAATTTTATCTAAACAAATAAAAGATAGCCATTGCAAGAAGGCGTTTATAGCAGGTCTTATACGTGGCTCAGGGGTTTTGTATGAAAAAGAAGGCGAGTTAGGACTGGAATTTAAAGTGCCTGACGAACAAACGGCAATGATGATTAGCCTTGCTTTTTCTCAACTTTTTGGCTATGAAATTAGAGAAGTAAGCGTGACTGAAGACCTTCAGAATAATAAAGATAAGTATTATTTGAGTATAAGTGGAGGTAGAGCCGTTGAGATTTTAACTGAACTAGGTATACTTCTAGAGGACGAAGAAGGAGTTGCAGTAGATTTAAAATTCTATAATGAAATCACCAAAAAAGATTGTTGTTTAAGGTCTTTTTTTAGGGGCTTATTTTTGTCTTCGGGGCGATGCGTATTGCCAACCAAAAGCGACAATACTAGCACTGGTTATCTATTAGAGATCTACTTTTCTCACCACTCTCCAGCCCTTGAAACCTGTCAAAAACTTGCCGAAAGTGGAATATCAGCAAGGGTATTAAGTAGGCGTGGTGGTCACGTTGTTTATATTAGGAGTGCTGAAGATATTAAGGATTTTATAGCATTTTTACCTGCGCCTATTTCGGTACTTAAAATTACCGAACTTATGATAAATAGAGAATTAGCAAATAAGATAAATCGCCAAAAAAATTGCGATTTGGGAAACGTTAACAAGCAAGTTGAAGCAGTTGTTAAAATGGTTAACGCCATAAAGAAAATAGACACTGAAATAGGATTAGACTCGTTAAAGCCCGATCTCGCTATGACGGCAAGGGCAAGGGTTGATAATCCCGACGACACGATGAGCGAACTTGCCGAAAGATTAGATATTACAAAGAGTTGCTTAAACCATAGATTAAGAAAAATTGTTTTAATAGCAAATGAACTATAAAGGATAAATTATGTCGGATTTTGTACATTTACATTTACACACGGAATACAGTTTGCTCGACGGGGCAACGAGAATAGACAAGCTTTTTAAGACGTGCAAAGAAAAGGGTATGGATACGGTTGCAATAACCGACCACGGTAATATGTACGGCACGCTTTACTTTGCAGAAGAAGCAAAAAAGGCTGGCATTAAATATATTATTGGTTGCGAAATGTATTTGTGTGACGAATATTTGGATAAAAGTGGTAAACAATCTTACGACCACCTAGTTTTGCTTTGCAAAAATAAAAAAGGGTATAAAAACCTTATAAAACTAGACTCTATCGCATACGTAGACGGGTTTTATTATAAGCCTAGAATAGACTATAAAACCTTAAAGCAGTATAGTGAAGGCTTAGTGTGTTTATCGGGCTGTCTTGCAGGTAGAGTAGCAAAGAAATTACTAGAAAACGATTACGAAGGCGCAAAGAAAGTGGCTTTGATGCTAAAGGATACCTATCAAGACGATTTCTATCTTGAAATACAAGATCACGGCATACCTGAACAAAAAAAGATAAATCCACTCTTGATAAAACTATCAAAAGAATTAGATATACCACTAGTTGCAACTAACGACGTGCATTACTTAGAGCAAGAAGATGCTGAAATGCAAGACGTTGTTATGTGTATCAGTATGAAAAAGACCATCGATGATCCTACGAGATTAAAGATGGAAAGCGATCAATCTTTCTTAAAGTCGCCAGAACAAATGCAAAGCCTATTTGCACATCTTCCTGAAGCCATTGAAAACACTAGGAAGATAGCCGACAAAGTGACCGAAGAAGTGTTCAGTTTGACGCCAAAGGGCGATCCTATAAGGGACGATTCACTTATTCCTAAATACGTACCCGATGACGGTAGTACTTCAAAAGAATACCTAAAAAGGTTAGCAGAGGACGGGTTAAGAAAGAGATATAAAGAAATAACCCCTGAAATTAGAGAAAGGTTCGACTATGAATTTGACGTTATAAGTTCAATGGGTTTTTGCGACTATTATTTAATCGTTTGGGACTTTATAAACTATGCAAGGAGCGTTGGTATTCCTGTTGGAGCAGGGCGTGGCTCGGGTGTATCTAGTATAATAGCCTATTCTGTCGGTATAACCGACGTAGAGCCCTTAAAATATCAACTTATTTTTGAAAGATTCTTAAATCGTGAAAGGGTAAGTATGCCCGACTTCGACGTAGATATTTCAGATGCTCGACGTGGCGAAGTTGTTGAATACGTTAGAAACAAATACGGCTCTGAAAGGGTTGCTCAAATAGTAACTTTTGGTACGCTCGCAGCAAAACAAGCAATTAAAGACGTTGCGAGAGTTTATAGAGTTCCTTATTCGGAAAGCGATAAGGTCACAAAACTTATGGACGGAAAATCTACTATCCGTCAATCTTTGGGCTTTGATCTATTAAAGGACGGAACTAACGTTGGCGTTCCAGAACTCGTTGACATATATAATACCGATGACCAACTTAAAAAGATTATAGATATGGCTATAAAAGTAGAAGGGTTGCCAAGGAATACTTCTATGCATGCGGCAGGCGTTGTTATTTGCGAAAAGCCTATAATGGAAAACGTTCCACTTCAACGAAACGAAGAAGATATAACCACACAGTTTGATATGATCGAAGTTGAAGCGTTAGGCATGCTAAAAATGGACTTCTTAGGTTTAAGAACTTTGACCGACGTTCAAATGGCTTGCCAATACGTTAAGGAAAATCACGGCATAGACCTAGACTTCCACGAATTAGGATATGAAGATCAAGGTGCATACGACCTTATAGGTTCGGGCGAAACGGACGGGGTGTTCCAACTTGAAAGTCCAGGCATGAAAAGGTTTATGAGAGATTTAAAGCCGAACACCTTCGAAGATATTATCGCAGGAATTTCGCTCTATCGACCAGGTCCTATGGATTCTATTCCCGACTATATAAAGAATAAGCATAATCCCGATATGGTCACTTACGACCACCCACTTTTAGAGCCTATACTAAAGAACAGTTACGGCATACTCGTTTATCAAGAACAAGTTATGCAAATTTGTCAAAGTTTAGGTGGGTTTACACTCGGTCACGCTGACGTTGTTAGAAAGGCGATGGGTAAGAAAAAGGTAGAAATCATGGAAGCCCAAAAGACCATTTTCGTTTACGGTGGTATAAACGAAAGCACCGGTCAACCGGTTGACGGTGCGATTAAAAGGGGCGTGCCAGAAGAGGTTGCAATAAAGATTTACGATAACATGAAACCTTTTGCTAGATATGCATTTAATAAGTCGCACGCAGCGGCATACGCAGTATTAGCATATCAAACGGCATACTTAAAAAAATATTACGAAGTTGAGTTTTTCTGTTCGCTACTAAATAATAGAATTGATAAGATAGAAGAACTTTCAAAATATTTATCTTACCTAAAATCTAAAAACATAAGCGTATTAACGCCGGACGTAAACAAGAGCAAGGCTGAGTTTTCTTGCGAAAACGGTGGTATTCGTTTTGGGTTAGTTGGCTTAAAGAACGTTGGGCAAGGCGTTGTAGAATTGATAATTAAAGAAAGAAACGAGAACGGCGAGTTTAAGTCTTTTGAAGATTTTATCAACAGATGTATAAATACGGGCATGAATAAAAGGCTAGTTGAAAGTTTGATACTATCAGGTGCTTTCGATAGTTTTAACGTCAATCGTAGGACGCTTATGGCAATCTACGGCGATTATATGGATAGAATTTCTTCGGCAAGTAAGAAAAAAGACGATATGCAAATATCTTTATTCGGCACTTTCTTAGAAGAAGACGAAGGCTTAGAGTTGGAGTATCCTACCATGACCGAGTTTTCGTCAAAGGAAAAATTAAACTTAGAAAAGAGCGTGTTAGGTATTTATTTATCGGGACACCCGTTGTCAGATTATAGAGAACAATTTTCTAAATTTACCTTTAATACATCAGTATTAGATTATTTCACTGAAGACGAAGACGGAAATAAAACCTTTACCGAAATAAAGGAAAACGAACACGTGGTGATGGGTGGAATAATAACCGAATTTAAGCGTCTTGCAACCAAGAGTGGTCAAACAATGGCTTTCGTTAAACTTGAAGACATAAACGGTCAAATTGAAGTTATATGTTTTCCTAAAGTTTACGAGAAGGCTCACGACGTATTAAAAGAAGAACAAATAGTAAAGGTAAGTGGTAAAATTCAAACAAAAGACAACGTTGCGCAAATAATAGCAGAATCGGTAGAAAAACTCGAAATAAAGGAAGAAAAACCACAAAATCTAGAACAAGAATATATGGGAATAATTATTCCTGACGAAAAAGCCGATAAACTAGACGATATTTTGGATATATTAGAAAGTTATCAAGGTGATATACCTGTAATAATAGCGCTTAAAGGTAAAAAATACAGTGCAAATTGCGCTGTTAGAAAGTGCGAAGGACTGCTTAGCGAACTAAGAAACTTCGTTAAGCAAGAAGATATAATATTTTTTAGAAAAAAATCTTAAATCGGCTATAAATAAGTAGAAAAATTTTTTGCAATATGATAGAATATATTGCAAAGTTGCAAAATAGCTAAGGAGAAATATATGGATAGAATTGCTGTATTAACCAGTGGGGGCGATGCTCCTGGAATGAACGCTTGTATTAGGGCGGTCGTTCGTACTGCGCTTAATAGTAAGATGGATATTTACGGTATAGAAAGGGGATACGCAGGATTAATTAAAGGCGAGATAAATAGGCTTAACACCCGTTCGGTTTCAGACATGATTCATAGGGGTGGAACTTTTCTAAACACTGCAAGATGCCCTGAATTTAAGGAAGTTGAAGTTCAACGCCAAGCGGCAGAAGCCCTTTCGGCTTATGGAATTGAAGGACTAGTAGTAATCGGTGGGGACGGTACTTTGCGTGGTGCAAAAGACCTATCCGACAAATTCGGTATTAAAGTTATGGGTATACCTTGTACCATTGATAACGATTTGAATTATACCGATTATACGGTCGGTTTTGATACTGCAGTAAATACCGTGCTTTGGGCGATAAATAATTTAAGAGATACTTTCCACTCTCACGATAGAGTAGGATTACTTGAAGTTATGGGTAGAAACTGTGGCGATATTGCTTTATACGCAGGAGTTGCAGGTGGTGCTGAATACGTTTTAGTGCCTGAAATACCATACGATCTAGACAAAATTTCTTCGTCTATAAAAAAGAGTTATTTACGTGGTAAAACTTCAAACATGATAATTTTGGCTGAAGGCGCAGGTAATCGTGACGAAATAGCAGAATACGTTGCTAAAAAGACGGGAATAAGTGTTAAAGTAACTAATTTTGGACATATTCAACGTGGTGGATCGCCTAATATGGCTGATAGAGTACTCGCTGCAAGATTTGGCTATAAGGCAGTTGAATTATTAAAGGAAAATCAAGACAGTTGCGCAATAGGTATTAAAGATAACAAAATTATTACAGTTTCTTATGACGATATAGCAAAAGCGCCAAAGAAATTCGATAATGAGTTATATAATATTGCACACGTTTTAGGTTTATAAAAATTGTAAATAATATAAAGGATAAAATAAAGGAGATACGTTATGAAAGGAATGAAGGGTGCGTTAATGTTCGCACAATCGGGTGGACCAACGTCTGTTATCAACGCAAGTGCAGCAGGCGTGTTTATCGAAGGTTTACAAAATGACATGATTACCGAAGTTTACGGTGCAGCACACGGTATTAGGGGCATTCTCAACGAAGAAATGTTCGATATCGGACAAGAAGACGTTAAGGAACTTGAACTCTTAAAATATACGCCGTCGTCTGCAATGGGTTCTGTAAGATACAAACTCAAAGACGCTAGCGTTGACGATACCGATTATAAAAGACTTTTAGAAGTATTCAAAAAGTACGACGTACGTTATTTCTTCTATAACGGCGGTAACGACTCTATGGATACTTGTGATAAAGTTAGCCGTTTTATGTCCAAGTCCGGTTATGAATGCCGCGTAATGGGCGTTCCTAAGACAATTGATAACGACCTCTTTGGTACAGACCACTGCCCTGGTTTTGCAAGTGCTGCAAAATACATTGCTACATCTGTTGCTGAAGTTTACAAAGATGCCAGAGTATATGACACAGGCATGGTAACAATCATTGAAATC
>SVHP01000045.1 GCA_015055735.1 Clostridiales bacterium
AATATCACGAAAAACAAGTACAAAAAATGTTCAAAAAATTATACGACCAAGGCGATATATATAAAGGCTCGTACGAAGGTTGGTATTGCACGCCTTGTGAATCATTTTGGACGGAAAGTCAATTAGTTGACGGCAAGTGTCCTGATTGTGGCAGAGAAGTGACCAAATCTAAAGAAGAAGCATACTTTTTTAGAATGAGTAAATATGCTGATAGATTGATTAAATATTATGAAGAACACCCTGAATTTATCACGCCTGTTTCAAGAAAAAATGAAATGGTTAACAACTTCTTAAAGCCAGGTTTACAAGACTTATGCGTTTCGAGAAGTAGTTTTAAGTGGGGTATTCCCGTTGACTTTGACGCTAAACACGTCGTTTACGTATGGCTTGACGCACTTTCAAACTATATTACGGGGCTAGGTTATGACGTAGATGGTAACCACGACCAAAACTATAAAGATTTCTGGCCTGCTGACGTTCACGTTATCGGTAAAGATATAATTCGTTTCCACACAATATACTGGCCGATTTTCTTAATGGCTTTAGACCTTCCATTACCTAAAAAGGTTTACGGACACGGTTGGTTATTGCAAGACGGTGGCAAAATGAGTAAATCTAAGGGCAACGTTATTTATGCTGACGATTTGGTTAAGTATTTTGGTAAGGACGCCGTTAGATATTACGTGTTAACTGCAATGCCACAAGATAACGATGGATTAATTTCTTGGGAATCGGTTATAGATACGATAAATAGCGATTTAGCAAACGTTTACGGTAATTTAGTAAGTAGAACTATCGCTATGTCAAATAAATACTTTGGTGGTATCGTTCAAAATCCAAACGAAATTGAAGAGATAGATCAAGAATTAAAAGACGTAGTTATGTCAGCAAAAGAAAAAGTTGACAAGAAAATGGACGACTTTAAGGTTGCCGATGCGTTAAGTGAAATTTTTGCTATTTTCCGTAGGGCGAATAAATACATTGACGAAACGATGCCTTGGGCTCTTGCTAAAGATCCTGAAAAACAAAATAGGCTTGCAACCGTTTTATATAATTTAACTGAAAGCATCATTATTGGTACGTCGCTATTAGCGTCTTATCTTCCTGACACTTGCGCTAAAGTTGCAAATATGCTAAACGTTGAATTGAGAGATTACGAGTCGGTTTCAGCATTTGGCTTATTAAAACAAACCAAAGTAACCGAAACGCCTGAAATTTTATTCGCGCGTTTAGACGGTGCAAAAATAATGCAAGAAGTAAACGCAATGATAGAACAAAGGGCAAAAGAATTTGCGAAAAAAGAACAACAAACTGAACACAACCAAAAGCCTGCAAAACCATTGATAGAATTTGATGATTTTGCTAAAATTCAATTAAAGATAGCAAAAGTTATTGCTTGTGAAAAAGTTGAAAAGAGCAAGAAATTATTAAAGTTGACCGTAAAACTAGGCGAAGAAACTAGAACGGTAGTAAGTGGAATTGCTCTTCAATACACGCCAGAACAGTTGATAGGTAAAAAACTTGCAATGGTGACAAACTTAAAACCTGCAAAACTTTGTGGAATCGTTAGTGAAGGTATGATTATTTGTGCTGAAAACGAGCAAGGTCAACTAGCATTCTTAACGCCTGAAAAGGATATTGAAGACGGAAGTGAGATTTTCTAATGTATATAGATACTCACTGTCATCTTCACGATGAAAAATTAAAAGATACCGATACTGTTGTTGATGAATACTTAAAAAGTGGCGTAAGTGTTGCATTAAATATGGCGTGTTGTGCGCTAACTAGTGAAATGGGCTCTAAGCTTGCCGAAAAATATTCTAGCGTTTATTTTGGCACAGGCTGTCATCCTAGTGATATTAATGGTTTAGACCAAACTGAATTTGATAGAATTCAAAAATTAACAACTCATCCAAAATGCGTTGCAGTTGGGGAAATAGGACTTGATTATTATTGGCAACCGTACGATAAGGAAAAACAAATAGACGGATTTATTAAGCAAATGGAACTAGCGAAATCAGTAAAACTTCCTATTTCTATTCACTGTCGTGATGCGACGGGCGATATGCTTAAAATCTTAAAAGACAATAAGGAAAAATTAGAGTACGGCGGTGTTATGCACTGCTTTTCGGGTAGTGTTGAAACGGCAAAAGAACTATTAAAATTAGGGCTTTATATATCGTTTGCAGGGCCTTTAACATTTAAAAATGCAAACAGCATTTTGGAAGTGGCAAAAATGGTTCCTAACGATATGTGCTTGACGGAAACCGATAGCCCGTATTTATCCCCACATCCGTTAAGAGGTAAGGTAAACGGGCCTAAAAACGTGCCTATAATATTAAATAAACTTGCAGAAATAAAAGGTTTAGACGGTATGGTTTTGGCGCAAAACGTTATGAATAACGCTAAAACATTATTTAAAAAATTAGTATAACAAACAAAAAAATATAGCCTACGAAACGTGGCTATATTTTAATATCTCACTTCATTAGTAAAAATGATTGATAGTAAAGAATTTCTCTTTACGATATTATAATGTGTAGTAGGTTAAAGTTTATACGTTAAATCAAAAGGAAAACTATGGAAAATTTAAGGCAAATATTAGCAAAATACAACCTATCGTTAAAAAAAGCGTTCGGTCAAAATTTTTTGTCCGACCAAGCTTTGCTTAGCGAGATTGTAGAAAAGGCGCAAGTAAGTAGCGACGATATCGTTCTAGAAATCGGCTGTGGTGCTGGTGCATTGACGAGAGAATTGGCAAGAACGGCAAAAAAAGTCGTTGGCTATGAAATCGATACTAGGCTAAAACCAATTCTTCACGATATGTTGGAAGATTTTAATAACGTAGAAATCGTCTTTTCAGACGTTATGAAGGTCAGCCTTGAAGAAATAGAGAAAAAACTTGGTGGTGAATATATTTTAGTTGCAAACTTGCCTTATTATATTACTACGCCTATAATAATGCGTTTTTTAGAAAACGCTAAAAATATTAAGGGAATGGTAATTATGGTGCAAGAAGAAGTGGCGTATAGGTTAGCGTCTAAAAATAGCACTTCTGATTACGGGGCAATAACAGTTGGTATAAATCTTCGTGGTAGCGCTGAAGTTATAATAAACGTAGGTAGAGAAAAGTTTACGCCACCACCAAACGTTGATTCAGCAGTTGTAAAAATAACCATTGACAAGGATAAATTTGGTGGCGTGGATTTAGCGAAAGTTAGAGACGTCGTTAGGGTTGCCTTTTCTAGTAGAAGAAAGATGCTAGTTAATAATTTAATGAACGGATACAAAATTCCTAGAGTAAAAGCCGAAAATATTTTGACTAGTGCAGGGATAGAGTTGACTGTTCGTGCTGAAAATTTAACGGCCGAACAATTTGTGGAATTAAGCAAGGTTATAGACAAAAAGGATTAAAGATGAGTAAACAAAGAATAGTTCTAGCAAGTTGTAATAAACACAAAATAAAAGAAATCGGACAAATGCTTTCCGATTACGAAGTGGTTGGATATAAAGATTTAGGCTTTGATTTTGATATTGAAGAGAACGGTACAACTTTTTATGAAAATGCCTTAATTAAGGCTAAAACAGTGGCAGAAGCATTGAATTTACCAGCACTTGCAGACGATAGTGGGATATGCGTTGAAGAACTTAACGACGAGCCTGGTATTTATAGCGCTAGATATGCAGGGGACGGAATTGATGCGCATAATAACGAATTACTCTTAAAAAACATGCAAGGAAAGACTAATAGAAATGCAAAGTTCGTTTGTTGTATGGTTTTTTATAAACCTGACGGTCAAATTATAACGGCAACGGGCGAAACTCACGGGCTTATTATGGATGCTTGTTATGGTGAAAATGGATTTGGATACGACCCATTATTTTTTAGTTTGGATTTGAATAAATGCTTGGGACTTGCAACCGATCAAGAAAAAAATTCTATAAGCCATAGATATCGTGCAATCAGTGGGTTAAAGGAAAAATTAAAGTGAAAACAATAGTGACCATTTCTGATACGCACGGAAACTTTTCGGCAATAGATAAAATATTACCCATTATAAACGAAAATGATGTTTGTTTACATTTGGGGGATTTTGAAAGGGATATTTTGTCGTATGGAAAGGATATAAAAAGTAAAGTTTATAGCGTGAAAGGAAACTGTGACGGTGGTGGGGAAGATGAAATTTTACAAGTCGAAAAGGTAAAAATTTTAATCACTCACGGCGATAGGTACAACGTTAAAAGTACCTTGTATCCGCTTTTTCTAAGAGCAAAAGAGTTGGGCGTTGATTTAGTGTTTTACGGACATACTCATAATGCTGAAATAATAGAAAAAGACGGTATATATCTAGTTAACCCTGGCGCTATGAATAGGTATGGACAAAATTCGTACGCATATACGGTAATTCACGAAAAGAAAATCGTTTGTAAAATAGTCAACTTTTGATAGGTGTTGTATGAAAATATATACGAAAATTGAACATATAGTTGGAAATACTCCACTATTAGAAATTCAAAATATACAGGACGAATTAGAGTTAAAAGCAAGGATTTTAGTTAAGTTAGAGTGTTTTAATCCTGCGGGAAGCGTTAAGGATAGAACGGCTCTCTATATGCTTAACGATGCTGAGCAAAAAGGTTTGATAAAAAAGGGTGGCACGATAATCGAGCCAACGAGTGGAAATACAGGGATAGGCTTAGCATCTATCGGCGCTTCTCGTGGTTATAAAGTTATTCTCACTATGCCTGATACTATGAGTATAGAAAGACAAAAACTTCTTGCTGGTTATGGTGCAAAAGTGGTATTGACTGACGGAAGTTTGGGCATGAAAGGTGCTATTGAAAAAGCTTACGAACTTCAAAAGCAAATAGAAAATAGTTTTATACCATCGCAATTCGATAATCAGGCAAATGTTTTAGCGCACTATGATACGACTGCTAAAGAAATTTGGCAAGACACCGACGGACAAGTAGACGTATTCGTAGCTGGAATAGGGACTGGTGGAACTTTATCGGGAACGGCAAAATTCTTAAAAGAAAAAAATAAGAATATTCAAGTTGTTGGTGTTGAACCGGCAAGTTCGCCAATGATTTCTAAAGGGTATAGTGGTAAACACAAGATTCAAGGGATAGGCGCAAATTTTATACCTGAAAATTACAAGAGCGAGTACTGTGACAAGGTGCTTACGGTAGAAGATGAAGATGCTATAAATACGGCAAGGCTTCTTGCGAAAAAGCAAGGCGTGTTAGTTGGTATATCTTCGGGAGCATCGTTATATACGGGGATAGAACTTGCAAAATTACAAGAAAATCAAGGCAAAACGATAGTCGTAATATTGCCTGATACAGGGGAGAGATATTTATCGACCGAACTATTTGAGTAAAAATTAAGGGCATATTCGATTGAATATGCCCTTTAATTCATTGTTAAATAAAAATTATGCTCTTTCTACTTTACCGCTTTTTAAACATCTTGCGCAAACGTATTCTTTAGAAACAGTACCATTTTCGTGCTTAACGCTAACTTTTTGAAGGTTTGCTTCATAAAGCTTAGGTGTCTTACGATTTGAGTGGCTAACTAAATTTCCTGAAAGTTTACCTTTACCACAAACACTACATACTTTACTCATTATAATATCCTCCGTTTTGGAATCTTTAATTCATTAACGCATAATACTTTACCACATTATGCGATAAAAAGCAAGGAAAATGAAGCGTTTTAGAAAAAAATATCGATTAATTTTATTATATTCTAAAAAATTGCAATAACTATAATTAAAAAGTTGCAAAATGATTTTAAATATTGTAAAATATATACAAAGTAAAAGTGAGGGAAGTATGTCTGTAAAAACTAATAACATTTACGGTAGAATTACGATTTCAGATAGAACGATAGAAAAGTTTGTTTTGCACGTTGCAACAGACTGTTATGGTATCGTTGCTTTTTCTAATGAAAATATCTTTAGGTCTATGTTTAGTTTTTTAAAGTTTGGTTGTAGCGGAAGGAACGTTTCAGTGCGTTCGGTGGGCGATCGAATTTTTATAGACATGTCAGTAATAGTTAAATATGGCGTTTCAATCAAAGCCGTTGTTGATTCGTTAAAAGAATCTATAAAATATAAGGTTGAAAAATTCACGGGCATGATAGTTGACACCATAAACGTAAACGTTACGGGAGTCACTCACTAGTGCTAAAATAAAATTAAAATTTTTCTCAAAATTTGGGGTTATATATGCAAAAAGTTATAAATGGGGCAATGTTAAAGTCAATGATTTTGACTGCAGCAAAACTCCTTGAAGTAAATAAAGCAACAATAGACGCTCTTAATGTTTTCCCTGTTCCCGATGGTGATACAGGTACGAACATGACTTTGACTTTCCAATCTGCAATTAAAGAACTTGTTAGTTGCAAGAGTAATAAAATATCAGATATTGCAGAAGCAGTATCAAAAGGCGCACTTCGTGGCGCTCGTGGTAATTCAGGTGTTATTCTATCTCAAGTGTTAAGAGGATTTTGTAACACTTTGAAAAAAGCAGAAGAGATCGATACAAAACTTTTCTCTCAAGCTTTAGTTTCAGGCGCTCAAATTGCTTATGGAGCAGTTAGTAAGCCAAAAGAAGGTACTATGTTAACCGTTGCAAGAATGGTTGCAGAGCACTCTCAAACAATAAAGAATAAACATAAAGATTTTGAAACTTTCTTGCCTGAAATTATAAAAGCGGGCAACGAAGCAGTTGAACTTACGCCATCGCTCCTTCCTGTCCTTAAAAAGGCAGGTGTTGTAGATGCTGGTGGTAAAGGTTTAATGTGTTTATATGAAGGTATGTACAAAGCGCTTATGGGCGAAAGCGTAAGTGAAGACGTAGTTGCGCCCGTTACTAGCAGTGAGTCTGACGGTTTAATGGATCATGCTGACATTATGAACCTTGGTAATATAGAATTTGCATATTGTACCGAATTCTTTATTATAAACTTGCATAAGAAGACTACGCTTGCCGATATTGAAAGATTAAAAGAGTCTTTAATGAGAATTGGCGATAGCGTAATAGTTATAGGTGACTTAGAATTCGTAAAAGTTCACGTTCATACAAATCAGCCAGGTAAAGCATTGACTCGTGCGCTTGAACTTGGCGAACTCGATAGACTTAAAATTGAAAACATGCTAGAGCAAAATCGTGCTCTAATGAAGAAATACGAAGCTGAAAAGAAAGAAATGGGTATGCTTGCTATTTCTGCAGGCGACGGCATTTCGGGAATATTCAAAGATTTAACAGTTGATGCTGTTATTGAAGGTGGTCAATCTATGAACCCATCGGCTGACGATATTGCAAGCGCCGCTCAAAGAATTAATGCGGACAACATTTTTGTTTTTCCTAATAATAAGAACATCATTTTGGCAGCTGAACAAGCAAAATCGTTAGTACAAAACAAGCGAATTCACGTTATACCTACTAAGAATATCCCACAAGGTTTTTCGGCTGCGTTGGCGTTTAACCCTGAACTTTCGGTTGACGAAAATAAGGCTAATATGATTCACGCATTAGATACCGTTACGGTTGGTCAAGTTACCTATTCTGTAAGAGATACAAAACTTTACGGCTTTGATCTTAAAGTTGGGGATATTATGGGGCTTGATAGCAAGAAGATATTAGCAAAAGGTCAAGACGTAGCAAAGGTTGCCTTGAACTTGATTGAAAAATTGAGAAACGGTGAAGAAATTATAACCCTTTATTATGGTCAAGACGTAAAAGAAGAAGATGCAGTTGCTCTTCAACAAACTATAATGGAAAAATATCCTGATTGTGACGTAGATATTCATTACGGTGGTCAACCAATTTATTATTACTATATCGCATTAGAATAATTTTTAGGGGAAAGAGAAATCTTTCCCTTTTTTATCAAATAAAAATATTTTTATATTAAAAATATAAATTTAGGCTGAAAAAATGGAACTTACAAAAATACGTAACGTTAATGAAAAGCGTGAGCAAGAATTTAATAAATTAGGTGTTTTTGATACTGCTGATTTAATGCGGTATTTTCCACGTGCCTATCTAGATTTGCGTGAAAAACAACTCCTCAAATTTGCATACCATAACGATATCGTATTGACGGCAGGAAAAGTTTTAAGTATTCCTTTAACTAGATATTATAAAAGGGGTGGGCTTGTTAAAATCGTTTGTGAACAAGAAGGGTTTACTTTTTCTGTGATTTGGTTTAATCAGCCTTACGTTGCTTCAAAATTAAAGGTTGGCGAAGAATATTTGTTTTATGGTCGTGTTAGGTGTGACGGATTTGAAACAAGTATAGTTAATCCTACCTTTGAACTTTGTGACAAAGTTTTTAGGTTAAAAGGTATTGTCCCTCAATATACGGTAAAGGGAAGTATAAGTCAAAAACTTATGCGTGACGCAGCAAAACTTGCAGTGGATTTAGAAAAACCAAAAAGTATAATTCCTTTTGACTTGCAAGCTAAGTACGATTTGCAAGATTTATTTTCAGCGTATAGAGAAGTTCATAATCCTTCTAGCTTTGAAAGTATGAAAAAGGCTTCGGATAGAATAGCCGTTGAGGAGTATTTTGCATTAATTTCGGCATTTAAATTCATAAAAGGTGGCAAAGAACAGGTTAGGATCAATAGGTATGACTGCTCGGCAAGAGATTTATTAGAGTTTATCGCTAATCGTTTTCCTTTTGAATTTACACAAGGTCAAAAAAATGCAGTAAATGCAATTTATGCTGATATGACGGGCGAAAAAATAATGAATAGACTTATGCAAGGTGACGTTGGTAGTGGTAAAACTGCAGTTAGCGAATGTGCGATATTTATAGCAGTTAAAAGTGGATACCAAGCAGTAATGCTTGCACCGACCGAAGTTCTTGCAAGACAAAATTATCAAGCAATCAAAAAGGTTTTTCCTGATTATAACGTAGGTTTAATTACCGGATCAATGACGGCAAAGGAAAAGCGAGAAATAAAACTTCAAGTTCAAAACGGTTTTATAAACGTCTTAGTTGGAACGCACGCCGTTTTGTCTGATGACGTCGTATTTAAAAAATTGTCATTATGTGTTTGCGACGAACAACAAAGATTTGGGGTTGCTCAAAGAAGCAGTTTGTTGAACAAGAGTATTTTACCAGACGTTTTAGTAATGAGCGCAACGCCTATTCCGAGAACGCTTTCTCTAATCTTTTACGGTGATTTGGATATAACTACAATTCCTGATAAACCAAAAATGCGAATAGAGATACAAACAAATATCGTTCCACAACATAAATATATGGATATGCTAAACTTTGTAAAAAACGAAGTAAAAGATGGAAAACAAGCATATTTTGTTTGCCCAAAAATAGAAGGTGATGAAGAAGGCTCGGTAATTAGCGTAACTGAACTTTATGAAGACGTTAAGTTAAAGTTAAACGATCTCAATATAGGTCTTTTGCATGGCAAAATGAAAGATAAAGAAAAAAATCAAGTTATGCAAGACTTTAAGGATAAAAAAATTGATATTTTAGTATCAACCACTGTCGTTGAAGTTGGGGTGGACGTTCCGAACGCTTCCGTTATGGTTATTTACGATGCCGAACGATTTGGGTTATCTACCTTACATCAACTTCGTGGAAGAGTGGGTAGATCTAATATTAAAAGTTATTGTTTCCTATTTACCAAAAAAACTGATGGCACGGCTATCGAAAGATTAAAGATTTTGAAAGATAATTCAGATGGCTTTAAGATTTCCGAATACGATTATAAAATGCGTGGTTCGGGCGATTTTATGGGAGATAGACAAAGTGGTAAGTTTATGAGTGATTTAGGATCGCTAAATTATAGTACAGAAAGTATATTCTTAGCTAAAAAAATAAGTGACGAATTTTTTGAAAATGGAAAATCGTTAGAATTGGTTAAAGAAGTGGCTATTAAAAAATATCAAAAATTAAAGGATATAACGCTAAATTAAAACAATATAAAATAAAACTCCTAGATTTTCTAGGAGTTTTTCTATTATCGTTTAAGCTTTCTATAGGTGAAAAATAATAAAACTAATATTTGTGCAGGAATTCCTACCAAGAATAGCATCCATAAATTAGTTGGTGGGGTTGGTAAAAATACGGTTAAGGTTAAAAACAACGATAGAATAGTTGACCAGACCAGCAGTGAAATGGCCAAAGTGTTTACCCAAACGTTTTTCCAAACAGCAGTAAAGATTAGTAAAATAATAAATGTTATAGGTAATGCATAGAAAAACGAAAGCCAAGTTTCTTTAAGAGAGGGGAAAATTAGTTGTATGGTGGTAAAACACAAGGTTGCAACAAGCCATACAAGTCCTATCGATGAAAGGCAAATGGTAACTCTTCTCTTACTTATTATATGAGCTGCTTGAAGAACGACTGCCTTTGGTGGAGAGATTAACGTATCTATTTTTACGTTGTAAAAATCGGCAAGTTGTTTTAGTACGTATAAGTCGGGTACGGATTCTCCACGTTCCCATTTAGAAACTGCCTTGTCAGAATAATTGAGTTTTTCGGCAAGTTCAGCTTGGGTTAAATTGCTTGCTTTTCTATATAAAGTTAGATTTCGTGCTAAGTTTTCTTTAATATCCATAGGTGAATTATAGCATAAATTTTTTTGATAATCAAATAAAATAATTAAAAAAGGTGTAAAAATATGTATTTTAACACAAATAAACTGAAAATTATATCGAAAAATGCAATATTAAAACAAAAGAAAAAACACGCTCAAATTTCGAGCGTGTTTTAAAATTCAATATAAAAATTATTCAGCGTCAGCAACCTTTTTAGCTCTAGGTTTTCTTGCTGGTTTAGCTAAAGCAGCTTCTTCAACAGGTGCTACAACTTCTTCAACTACAGCTGAAGCAAGGGCAGCGTCAACTTTTTTAGCAAGTTTAGATTTTTTATTAGAAGCGTTGTTTGCGTGATAAATGTTTTTTGCACATGCAGAATCGATTGCTTTAAAAGCAGCAGCAAGGCTAGCTTTTGCTTCTTCTAATCTGTTTTCTTTAATAAGCAAATCAACTTTTTTCATTTCTGTCTTAACAGCAGAACGGATTGCTTTGTTTTGTTCAGTTTTTTTTGCGTTTACTAACACTCTCTTTTTTGCAGATTTAATATTTGGCATTTTTCTATGCGCTCCTTAATTTACTTTTAATATCTAACATATTTTAGCACAAAATTAAAATATATGCAAGTACATTTAACCATAATATCCTACCTTTTTTGTATAATTTTAACTATTTTTATAAACTTTGTCATACAATTTAGTATGAACGAACAATTTATAGCAGTTTTAGACAGTGGAATAGGTGGTATATCAGTATTGAAAGAACTTGTTAAGGTTTTTCCTAACGAGTCTTTTTTATATTTTGGAGACAACAATAATGCGCCTTACGGCAATAAAAGTAAAGAAAGATTGCTATCTATTACTATACGTAATATAGATATAATAAAAAAATATCCTATTAAAGCGCTTGTGCTCGCTTGCAATACTTTGAGTGTCAACCTAATATCCGATATAAAAGATTATTCAGGCGTTGAAACTTTTGGAATTTTTCCTCCTGTTGAAAAGTGTGTGATAAATAAGGAAAAGACTTTGCTTCTTGCTACAAAACGTACTAGTGAAAATTATAGAAATACTCCACTTTTAGAAGTTGTGGGACTGCTAGATTTGGTTTGTAAAATAGAGGATAATATTTTTGATTTAGAAAAGGTCGATTTCGTTCGTTCGCTAAAAGAAAGTTCTTGTGGTCAATTTATAGACGTGAAAGGCTATTATAATACGATAATTTTGGGTTGTACACACTATAATTTTATAAAAATTAAAATTTCTGACCACTTTCAACCCCAAAAAATAATTGATGGAACCACTTTTCTAATTTTTAACTTAAAAAAATACCTAAAAAACAAAAAATCGATAGAAAAAACCAAGCGATTTTCGGTTTTCTTTATTGGGGACAATGCAAAAGAAAATCAATATTTTTTTGAAAAAAGTGGTCAAGTTGGTCAAAATTAAGCAAAAAAAGTTTCAAAGAATTCAAAAAATATACAAAAAAGGGTTGACAGTGGTCAAAATCTATGGTACAATAGCACTATCAAAACAAGGAGAGTTTTTGCAAAATGGCTGGTAAGAATTATTCACATCAATTAGATGCTAAAAATAGAATGAGAATTCCAGCTAAACTTCGTGAAGAATTGGGTGCAAATTATTCAATAACCGTTGGTACGGGAGGCTGTCTTTATGTATATACGGCAGAACAAATGCAAAAGGTTA
>SVHP01000046.1 GCA_015055735.1 Clostridiales bacterium
GTTTTTGCGAAGATTATAGGAGCAAAAACCAAGAGATGTGCGCACCTATATTACAAGCGATAAAGGATTTTGTAAAAGACTTTAACGGAGCGTATATAGACACGAGCGACTTATTAAGTAACGGACAAACTAACGGAAACGGAGACGTATATCATTTTTCACGTCAATCGCTACACGAGTTAGGAGAAAGATACTTTACTGCATATAAAAAACTCTTAAATGAGTAATACGCTAAAAATAATAAGGAAAACAATATGAAATTAGAATTACTTTTACCTTTTCAATTAAAACAAGCGATCGAGCAAAACAAACCGCTTTTAATCGCTTTTGGCAATATAGAATATCACGCAAGTCATCTTGCTATCGGCTGTGACGGGATAGTGGCGCAGTATCCACTAGAACAACTTGAAAAAGAATATCCAGACAAAGTTATTCTTGCTCCGCCGTTTTATTACGGCACGTCTAGTTTTGCAGTTGCAGGAAACGAGAAAGGCTCGATAAGTATAGACAGTCAAACCGTTTGCAAGTTTGCCGAAGATTTGTTTATGAACTTATTACGCATGGGCTTTAGAAATATTCACGCTTTCGTTGCCCATCAAACCGAAAACTTTGAACAAGGTATGCCATTAGATTTAGCATTAAAATTTGCAGGTAGGCGTGCTATTTTTGAATATTTAGAGAAAGAAAAAGGTCAAGGCTGGTGGGGTAATAAAGAAATGGCTAATTATTACGATACAAAAGAGAATATATTTGACGCTATTCAAGTTCACGGCGAGCCACAGCCTATTTTAGACGAGTTTTCGGGTGACCACGCTGGTAAACTTGAAACTTCTGCGATGATGTATATAAATCCCGATGCGGTAAGAATGGATTTACACGATTGTTCTAGTGACTGGTTTAGTGAAGATGCCGTTCAAGCAAGCAAAGAATATGGTCAAAAATATATGCAAGCAAAAATAGATTACTTTGCTAAAATGTTAAAACTAAAATAAGGATTAAAAGAAAGACTATGAACGAATATTTGAAAAATGCTGTTTTATACGAAATTTATCCTACGAGTTTTTACGACGGCAACGGCGACGGCGTAGGTGATTTTAAGGGCATGAAAGAAAAAGTCGATTACATAAAGAGTTTAGGCGTTAACCTTTTATGGTTAAATCCTTTCTATCTATCGCCTTTTCGTGACGGTGGGTACGACGTTCAAGATTTTTACACGGTAGACCCTAGATTTGGCGATTTAGAAGACTTTAGAGCCTTTGCTGATAAGTGTAAAGAGAACGGAATAAAAGTGCTTGTAGATCTTGTGGTAGGACATACGTCAATAGAACACGAGTGGTTTAAGATGTCGTCAAAAGCCGAGAGAAACGAGTATTCTGACTATTACGTTTGGACGGATAGTGCATTTACTTCGTACAAAAATTGTACTATTCGTGGAATGAGCGAAAGGGACGGTGGATTTGTTATCAATTTCTTTGCTAGTCAACCTGCCCTCAATTACGGATTTAGAACTTGCGATATCGAAGAAGAAAAGAATAAAAGTCCAAAAGATAACAGTGGCGCATGGATGATGCACTATAAAGACGAGAGATTAAAGCCACTTCGTGATGAAATTATAAAAATAATGAAGTTTTGGCTTTCTAACGGGGCTGACGGGTTTAGGGTAGACATGGCGCCCGATATGATTAAATGGAACAAATACGATACCGAAGATACGCACGAAATCGGCTGGTTTTGGGAAAATATAATTACGCCTGTAAAGAAAGAGTACACTGACCTCATTATGTTAGCCGAATGGATATGTCCACCAAACGCAGTTAAATGTGGGTTTGACTTTGACTATACTTCGCACGATACTCCTGAATTTAACGCTCTATATAGAAACGAAAGCCATACTAATCTTTCTTCGACTTACGAGCTAGGCTACAACTATTTTTCGGGCGAAGGCAAGGGCAGTATAGAAGAACTAATAAAACTAACCGACACCTACCAAGAAAAAACACAAGGTAAAGGCACTTATTCTATGCCGACGGGTACTCACGACGAGATTAGAATGATGACTGGCGCAAAGAGTATTGAGCAAGCAAAGTGCGTGTTTGCATTTTTGCTAACCTTTAGGCATTTACCTATGATTTACTACGGTGACGAAATTGGAATAGCGCATAACTTTAGCGTTAGAAAGGACGGTGGTGCAATCCGAACGGGGACAAGAACGCCAATGCAATGGAACGACCAAAAAAATCGTGGTTTTTCTACTTCTGACAATATCTATTTACCAACTAACGACCATAAAGGCATTGACGTTGAAAGTCAAGAAAAAGACCCAAATTCGCTACTTAATACCGTAAAACAACTTATAAAGATAAGAAAATCTTATTCTTGTTTTAACCTTGACGGCAAGACCGAATATATCGAAAAAGGGTATCCGCTTATATATAAGAGAAAGGACGATAAAAATACGGCAACCGTTATGATAAACCCTTCAAATAAGCCGATTACAAGGGCTTTCACGGGCAAAGTTTTATACAGTGTAAATTGTGATGTGGTGGATAGTTCGGTGACACTGAACGCCCAAAGTTTCTTAATAACTATTGAATAATTTATAATCAAAATAAAAGAACACGCATGTAAGAAATACATGCGTGTTTTGCTTATTGTAAGTTTATTATCAGCCTTTTTTCCAAGTGCGTGGAATGAAAAGTATTAACATAGGGAATATTTCAAGTCTTCCGATTAGCATAACTAAAGATAAAATAATTGTTGAAAAATCAGAATATCCCGCATAGTTGCACATTGGTCCAACGAAATCGAAACCAGGTCCAACGTTGCCTATACAAGCGAGTGTCGCCGAGAAATTAGAGAATAGGTTTGCTTTTATGTTAGGGTCTAATGATAAAAGTAGGGTAGACGCCACTACTACAAGTATCCAAAAGACCAAGAAAGTACGAGTGTTTCTTATTGTTGCATCGTCAATAGGGTCGCCTTCAAGCCTTGGTGTTATAACTGCACGTGAATGAATTTGTTTTTTGAAATCGGCTGATGCCGATTTACATAAAATCAACATTCTAGAAACTTTTAAGCCACCACCTGTAGAGCCACCACAAGCGCCGACAACTGTTAATAGCATCAATATTCCCTTTGAAAGGGCAGGCCATTTATCAAAGTCTGTCGATGATAAACCCGTTGTTGAAGCGATAGAAGTGACTTGGAAAAACGAGTGTTTAATGGCATCGCCAAAAGTTAAATATACGTTAGATAGCGAAGTAAAAATATTGACTGCAATAACCACAACCGATACGATTGTCATAATCGTATAAGCTTTTATTTCTTCTATGGCGAAAGCCTTACGAACGTTGCCGATAAGCAGTAGATAATATATATTAAAGTTTAGAGAGAACAAAAACATAAATACTGCTAGGATAATTTGAGTTGATGAAGAATAAGTTACAGCACTGCTACCTAGAACGCCAAAACCTCCGGTGCCGGCAGTACTAAACGACATAAGCATGCTGTCGAAAAAGTTTAGCCCACTAATACATAGTAATATTATTTGAATAATGGTTAAAACCAAGTATATTCCATATAAAATTCTTGCAGTAAACCTTAATTTAGTTGCAAGTTTACCGACCGACGGGCCAGGTGATTCCGAACGGAATACGTGCATAACGCCAGCAGTATTTGCAGGGATAACTGCTAGAACGAACACTAAAATACCCATACCGCCAATCCAGTGTGTAAACATACGCCAAAACATAATGCCCTTTTCCATGCCTTCTATTTGCATAGTGTTAAGGATTGTTGCACCCGTGGTAGTAAAACCTGAAACGGTTTCAAAAAATGCGTCCACAAAGTTTGGAATAGTTCCGCTAATAACGAAAGGCAAACAGCCGAATAACGATAAAACTATCCAAACGAGCGCAACGATAACAAAACCTTCCTTTGCGTAAAGAGCGTTGTCTTTAGATTTTATGTTTGACAAAGGGAACCCGATGAGCATAAGCGCAAATATCGGAATGAGAAAGGAAAGATAATTAGTTTCTTGATAAATAACACCCACTAGCATTGGAAGGACTAAAAGAAAGGCTTCAATCAGCATAGTCTTTCCAAGTATGGAAAATACAACCTTGTAATTCATAATATCTAATCGTTAATAAAAAAGCCTATTGTTTAATAATTTGATTTAACTCTGTAATTTGTTTGTCGATAGTAAGCACGATAGCCTTATCGTCTAGTTTTAAAGTAGTTCTACCGTCAGGAAGAATAAACTTACCGTCCCTAACGATACCACCTATTAACACGTTGTCCCTAATAGACAAATCTTTTAGTGGAATATTGGTATTAGTAAACGACTCGTCCACGATAAACTCTAACGCTTCAGCCATATCGTGGATTTTATATAATGTCTTAATACTGTTACCCGACGTCGTTTGATGAGCGCGAACGAACCTTATGATATGGTTAGCGATTATATCTTTTGGCGAAACGATAGTGTCTAAGTTTAATTGACTTGCCATATTGATTATTGACGGCTTATCTACTTTAGTGACAACTTTAGGAACGCCTTTTTCCTTTGCGTAAAGGGAAGTGATAATGTTTTCTTCATCTATTCCCGTAAGCGACACACACGCATCGCTATCTTGTAGTTTTTCTTCTTCCAAAAATTCTTGGTTTGTTGCGTCAAATAGAAGAATGGTCGCCTTTGGCAAAAGGATAGATAGTTCGTTTGCACGCTCAGTGTTATTTTCTATAATCTTAACGTCTATGTTAGAATCTAGTAATTCTTGTGCCAAATAGTAAGAGATTTTTCCACCCCCCAAAACGAATACCGACTTTGCGCTACGCCTAAAAATTTGCAACTTTTTGGTTATCCTATATAGCGAATTTTCAGCCGTTATTAAATGCACGCTATCGTTTTCTTTAAGCACGAAATTACCGTGTGGAATAAATACGCTATCCTGGTGTTTTACAAGCCCGAAAAGGAATTCGTTGCCGAACTCTTTAGAAATTTCGATTATAGGCTTGTTTACTAGTGGGCTATCTTTACTTATCGTAAATTCAAGCATAGACGCCCTACCTTCCGAGAAAGTTTCCACGCTTTTTGCAGAAGGGTATTTTAATACTCTAACTATTTCACGTGCCGTTTGAAGTTCAGGGTTAAAGAAGAAATCTAACCCAAAAACAGCGTTCATATTATCCATTTCCTTGAAAAGTTCAGGATCTCTAACACGAGCAATAGTATATTTTGCGCCGAGTTTTTTTGCGAGCGCGCAACACAAAATATTCTTTTCGTCTTGAGTAGTGCAAGTAATAACGAAATCGGCCTTGTCAACGCCAGCGCCTAAAAGTACGTCACGTTCTAAGCCACTGCCCGTAATTCCGTTAACGTCGTATTTATTAACGATACTTTGCACTTTGTTGCTATTGATATCTACGATAAAAATATCGTGGTGTTCATTGATAAGGTTGGAAATTAACGTTTCACCAACCTTGCCTATACCTATGATAATTAAATTCATGATACTACCTTTTTTAATATGTATGTTAACATTATATCAATAATTTTTTAAAAATTCAATCATTTTGCTAGTCTTTTAAAATCTATACGCTAACTTGTGCTTGTATATAGCCACTTTTAAGTGTAAAAACTAGGTTGAAAATTAAAAATTTAGTTGTACAATAGGTTATTATGTGATATAATTCTATAAAAATGATATAAAAACAAAAGGAAACGTTAGAAAAAATGAAAAATTCTTATTTTGACGGCGCAAAAAAACTTAACGTAAATAAAATAGGCAATATTATGGGTGGGCAAGACGGTGCTATTTTTAACGGCTTGTTGTTTAGACTTGATAGTTCGGCAAACGGACACGTTTACGACTTAAAAAGTAAAGACCTAAAAGAAGTGGGGGATTTTCGCCTTGATAATTTGGGCGTTATAGTTCCACACGACAACTGCGCCTTTTTTAGCGATAAGTATTACGACGAAAAGGATGAATTTCCTATTTTTTACACTAACGTGTATAATGCATACCCTGATAGACAAGATAGACAAGGAATGTTAATTGCTTATCGCATAGTTAGGGAAGATAAAAATTATGTTGGCAAGATTTTGCAAGCCGTAAGGGTTGGCTTCACCGACGATTTATTGTGGCGTTCTAAAGACGTAAAGGATATTAGACCTTACGGCAACTTGCTTTTATCAAAAAAGGATAACTTGCTTTATGCTTTCGTTATGCGAGATCAAGATAAGAAAACCCGATTTTTTGCATTTGAAATGCCGTCAATTAAGGACGGTAAAGAAAATAAAGAACTAGGCGTAAAAGAAGTAGTGCTACAAAAAGAACAAATAGTCGATACCTTTGACGCCGACTATATCCACTTTATGCAAGGTGGTATTATCGATAAGGGGTACTTGTATTCGGCTGAAGGCTTTTCGGTTAAGGAAAAAAGAGAAAATTTACCTGCAATTAGAGTGTTTGACCTAAAAAATCACCGTCAAGTAATGCACGTAAATCTATTCGACGAGTTGGGGCTTAAAGTTGAGCCTGAATGTATCGACTTTGACGGCGATAAACTCGTATATTCCGACTACGAAGGTAATCTTTACCAAGTGACTTTTGAATAATCAATGAAAGAATATACTTTTACTGTTGAACAAAAATTTAATAACGCTAAAACTATCGATGTATTAAAGGCGTTAGGTGTATCCGACCAAATTATCCAAAAGGTTAAGTTTGGTGGCGTGTATCTTAACGATAACTTAGTGCAAAATATAAACGATAGGGTAAACGCTAGCGATATTATTAAAATAGTATTGCCGACCGATACTATTAACCCGTACATAACGCCCATAAAGGGCGAACTAAAAATCGTGTTTGAAGACGAGTACGTGCTTGCTGTGGCTAAAGAAAGGGGGATATTAACCCACTCTTCAAAAAGTAATAACGCCATTTCTTTAGAGCAGTTAGTGAGTGCCTATTTTGCGCCACAGCCATTTACCTTTAGACCGATAAATAGATTAGATAGGGATACTAGTGGTATAGTTTTGATAGCAAAAGATATGCTGTCGGCAAGTTTATTTGGCGAACTTATGAAAAATGGTGGAATAAAAAAGACCTATTCGGCAGTAGTGGTGGGAAGGCCTAAAGAAAAGCACTTTTTTATAGAAAAACCTATAAAACGCCAAAGCGAAAGCAGTATGAAAAGAATAGTTGCTGATGACGGCAAATACGCAAAATCCGAAGTGAATTTTGTTAAGGAATTAGACGACGATTTATCTTTAGTGGATGTGATTTTACACACGGGTAGAACGCATCAAATAAGGGTGCATTTATCATCTATTGGCTTGCCACTTTACGCCGACAGTCTTTACGGTGAAGGGAAAGAAAATAAAACCTATCGTTTACACGCCAAAACTTTACAATTTATTCACCCTTTCACTTTAGAGCAAATAACAATAACAAACCAAATAGAATTATAACCAAAACCAAAGGCGTTGCTTTTTCTTGCAACGCCTTTGGAATCTTTATAAAATTTTTATACGATAACTTGCCGTTAGGCAAATATCACTGTTTGCCTTGCAAACAATATAACTGCGTTAGCAATATAACTTTGACCAACGGTCAAAATATAACTGCCTTTAGGCACTATCACGTTGCGCCAGCAACTATTGCCCCTTGTATCCCCAAATAACATTGTGATAAATAAAATCATTCATATAATTATTTTTTACATTCCAATCTTTATGCCAGCCACTTGGCTGACTTTCTGCTTTGCAATAAATGTATTCTAACGAATTACAATTTTCAAATGCATCAAAACCAATATAAGTTACACTATTTGGTATTATTATACTTGTTAAAGAACTGCAACCATAGAATGCAGCTGGACCAATATAAGTTAGGCTATTTGGTATTATTATATTTGTTAAAGAATGGCAACCACTGAACGCAGAGTTACCAATATAAGTTACATTATTTGGAATCGTTACACTTGTTAATGAACTACAATCAGAGAATGTAGCACCATCAATAAATTTACAATCACTATCTATAATTGCGATAATTATTTCAGTTGAAATAGTATATCTAAGATATAAATATTTATTATTATCGTTTCCTAAGTATTTTAGCCCGTCTTTTATATTATACTCTAATGAATTGCAACCATAAAAAGCATTATCACCAATAGATGTTACACTATCTGGTATCTCTATACTTGTTAAAGAACTGCAACCATGGAATGCACCTTCTCCAATTGAAGATACGTTATCTCCAATCATTATACTTGTCAATGACCTACAATTAAAAAATGCATAAACACCAATAGAAGTTATACTATTTGGGATTGTTATGGTTTGTATATAATCGCAATCAACAAAGGCAAATGTAGCAATTCCAGTAACAGGTAAACCATTATGTTCTGATGGAATAACAACGTCAAAATCGGAGTAGGTGCCAAGCCCACGAACGGAATAAGATTGTTTATCACTATTTAATATAAAAGCAAGTTGTTCAGTTGAGGTTGATTGAGAACTAGAGTCATCTATATTTGCTTTATATTCTGTTTTTTCGCCATTAATTACCCAATAACCGTCTGCACTTATTTCAATTATCGGTTTACTATCGTTATTTGAACAAGCTGTTAAGCCGAATATTGACGTGCATAAAACTACACATAAAATTAAAATCGCAATAAGTTTTCTTTTCATAAAAGTTCTCCTAAAGAATGGATATATTTATTCTAGCATTTTTATATTGTAAAAGCAACAAAAATAATATAAAAGGCGTTGCATTTTTCTTGCAACGCCTTGGCTGTTATATTAAATAAAACTTACTAAACCTTCGATGTGGTCGATTAGAGAGTATATGTTGTCGTCGTTGGTTTCTATTTCTGAAGAGTAAAACCTACACGCTTCAACTAGAGTTTTTAAAGATTTATCCAAAGAATAATAAAAGATTTGATTTATTATGTAAAAACTCAATATCACGAAAGCAAGTCTAACCCTTAAATCTAAACTATCTATCGCCCTTGATAAGTGTCTAAATGCTAAATAGCATAAAAGTTGTTCGTATTCTAAATCAAAACCACTTACGATAGGAGCGAAAGACGATTGTATTTTTAATTTTTCAAACGAAAACTCGTTTATTTGCAATTTTTCTAGGTCGCAAAATGCATTTATCCAATCGGAAAAAGATTTTTTATTTAAGTCTATTTGTGCAAGCGATTGCAAGAGAGAAATTCTATCCTTAATAGGTAATTTTCTATTTTGCAATATGTTTATAACCTTTTTTCTAAAAGAAAGTACGGTTTTCTCATGTTTAGTAAATGCGCTAGGCTTATTATCGTCTTTAACTAGCACTAATTTCATTTTTTCTTTTTGGGATAAGATAATTTTACAAGCGTATTCGCAATAAAGTCCCAAACCTGTTTCGGTCACGTTAGTAAAAAAACTCTTAAAGCGTGGGTGAGTTTTGCAAGTTGTACAAAGGCTCTTTTCGCCGTAATTCTTTATGATATGGCAAAGGTTATCGCCGTCTAGAAAAGGGCATCTACCGTTTTTCATACTGAAAAAATTTTGGTTAAAACTGTTATCGTTAAATCTTTGGTCGGTAGTTTTTAAGCCATTATATTTATCGAGAGATTTTTTATCTATCTTAATATCCCAACCTATACAACAGTTATGCTTGCAATCTTTATTTATGCACGAAAACTTGTCGCTATAATTAAATTCAAACCTTTTCATTTGTAATTACCTTTTAGTTTAATAGGGTTTTATGCGCCACAGCGTCCACTTAAAAGCCAGCCTAGACGATTAACATATGGTGTTCGTTTGATTTTTCGCCCGTTATAAGCGAATAAAGGTCGGTTGCCAAAACGTCCTTTTCAAAACAATTTAGTGCCGTCTTTTTCAATGCGTTCGCATCGCTTTTTCTAGTTAGAATTGGGATAGACGAGTTTTTGCAAACTTCAGTTATTAGGTCTTTACTTTGGCTATTTACTGCCAAAACTTTAGCGTATAGCGAACTTTCCAAACAGTCCTTTATTAAAGGTAGGTTTATGGACAGCAAATTGGCAAGAAGTATTCGCTGAATTCTAGTTTTGGTGTATCGTTTAGTGCTTATTTTTTCGACCAAAGTTTGCAACGAGTGGTTGTCTTTTAAAAGCGCCTTTATTCTATTTTCAAGTCCTTCGGTACAGTCCAAAATGCTCGCTAACTTTTGCGTGTCGGCAGTAATTAGGCTAGATAAAATAAGTGTATCGAAAGTGAACGGATATTCTTTAAGGTCGTCAAAGACAAATCGTGGCATACACTTTTTTAATGGGGAAAACTTGCCCGTCTTTATAACTTCTCTAATACTCGTTGCGCTAGTAATTCCTTTATGCAAGGTTAAATCGTTATGGGAGTGATCGCCTTCTCGTAGCATAGGGAAAACTTCGATATTGCTTTTAAGTCTTAAAATGGCTTTGGTATATTCGAGCGCCAAAATGTTGTTTGGCGAACTTATAAGTTGCTCGTTAAAAGTTCCACCAAGGCTTTTAACGGCTTCAAACTTTGCTTTGGCAAGAGAAATGCCGTTGTCTAACCGTTCTTTTAAGGCTTTTTTGAACTGTTTGCTTTCGTTAAGCATAGCCTTGGCAAGTTCGATATATTCTTGTTTTTCTCCACTTTCAATGCCAAAGCAAATACCGTCAACAACGCCTAGCGAGTGCAAGATGTTCACTGCGCCACGCGCGAAAATTTCGGCGTTAGAAACGGCGAACACGGTAGGAAGTTCTATAACCATGTCAGCCCCTGCCAAAACGGCGTGCTTTGCCCTAGTAAACTTGTCAAGCACTGCAACTTCGCCACGTTGAGTGAAGTTCCCACTCATTATCACGATGATTTTTTGGGCGTGTAAAGTGTTCTTTATATATTCTATTTGTTTTAGATGCCCTAAATGAAAGGGATTGTATTCTGCAATTAGTCCACAAATTTTCATAAAAAGTTCAAATACCCCTAATAATAATTTACTTTTTTTTTCAAATGGTGTAAAATAGATAAGGTTGTAAAAAGAAATGATACTTTTTATCGTAAATTTTACCTAAATTTATCCATAAAATCGTAAACCATATACATTTTACAACAATTTGACTAAAAAAGCAAAACTATTGATTAAAAAATTAAAAATTATAAAGGAGCATGATTATTATGTCCAACGTTTTAGAAAATATCAAAAATGAAGCAAAATTACTTAACAAACGTATCGTTCTTCCTGAAGGGGAAGATTCTAGAGTAGTAGTTGCTGCTGCTCAAACGGTTAAAGAAGGTCTTTCTCGTGTAGTTTTATTAGGCAATAAAGACGAAATTGCTAAAAATAATCCTGACGTAGATTTGACGGGTGTTGAAATCGTTGACCCTGTTAGTTACGAAAAGACTTATACTTACGCTGAAATGCTTTTTAATGCTAGACAAGGTAAGATCAATAAGAAAACCGGTCTTCCTGAATATGCTGACGTTGAAAGCGCAAAAGCATCAATTCTAAAAGATTACACTATGTACGCTGCGCTAATGCTTAAAGCTGGCGACGTTGACGGTTTAGTTTCAGGCGCTTGCCACTCAACTGCAAACACTCTTCGTCCAGGTCTTCAAGTAATTAAAACTGC
>SVHP01000047.1 GCA_015055735.1 Clostridiales bacterium
TTGATAAAAAACCTGAGTAAAATTAAGGAAACAAAGACATGACACTCGATCAATGCAAAAAAGAAAAATACGATATAATAATTTTAGCAGGGCAATCGAATGCGCAAGGTTCAGGATTCGGGGATGTGTTAGAAGAATATATCCCTGATGAAAGAATCCATATGCTAAACGACAAATCAAGCCCAGCGTTTAAGGAAGATGAAAATGGCAAGTCGTATCTTGACATAAAGTTTCCATGCGAACAATATATAGAAATAGCCGAAGAAAGATTTGAAGATAATCAAAAATACGGAAATATAGCATTAAACTTTGCAAAGAAATATATAGAAGAAGGGTATCTAGAAAAGGATAGAAAGATACTAATAGTACACTCGGCGGTAGGAGGAACGGGATTTTACCGCAAAGAATGGGGAGTAGGTAACGTATTATATAATAGAATGATATCGATGACCGAAAACGCCCTAAAACTAAACGACGAAAATAAGATAGTAGCATATCTATGGCATCAAGGCGAACACGACGCCGAAGAGCCAAAGGGTTGGAGTGATGAAGAAAAGTATAGAAGACATTATTACAACTTAAGATATCAAACAGAACTATATTATAATAAATATCAAATAAAAGTGCCGTTTATAACGGCAGGTTTTTGCGAAGATTATAGGAGCAAAAACCAAGAGATGTGCGCACCTATAATACAAGCGATAAAGGATTTTGTAAAAGACTTTAACGGAGCGTATATAGACACGAGCGACTTATTAAGTAACGGACAAACTAACGGAAACGGAGACGTATATCATTTTTCACGTCAATCGTTACACGAGTTAGGAGAAAGATACTTTACTGCATATAAAAAACTCTTAAATAAGTAATAACGTAAAGCAAATAGGACTAGGAGAAAAGATGGATAAAAAGTTTGATAGATTAGAGTTTGAAAATCCTTCTTCTGAATTTAGAGGCGCGCCGTTTTGGGCGTGGAACGACGTTTTAGATAAAGATGAATTACTTTGGCAAATAGAACAATTAAGGCTTATGGGCTTTGGTGGTTTTCACATGCACTCAAGAAGTGGTATGGCAACGCCGTATTTGTCAGAAGAATTTTTTGATAACGTTTGCGCTTGTGTAGAACAAGCAAAAAGTAAAGATATGAAAGCATACCTTTACGATGAAGATAGATATCCATCAGGCAGTGCAGGTGGTTTTATAACCAAAAACAAAGAATACCGTCAAAAGATTTTGATTTTTTCTACAGATAAGATAACCGATAAAGACGTTATAGGTGTTGACGGAGACGAAAAGCTGTACACTTTAGAAGGTATTTACTGGATATACGAAACGTTCATTAGACCAAACCTTGAAATCGTTTATGACGTAGTTTTAGACGAGCAGGGTTATATGACTGAGTATTCAGTAATAGGTGAAGACGACCAACCAAAAGGTACGAAATGGTACGTGTATTCAGTTATTGCTGGTAAAAATCCTTGGTTTAATAACCAAGCGTATATTGATACTCTAGACGAAAAGGCTGTTTCAGAATTTATAAACTTGACGTACGAAAAATATCACCAAGCGTTAAGCGCTGATTTTGGTGACGTAATTCCGTCAATGTTTACCGATGAACCACAGTTTGCTTGCCCAATGGTGTTGCCTAGCGCAAAAAGTAAAGGCTTTGCAACTATCGTTTGGACTAGGGATATTAAGGAAAAATTCTATCAACGATATAACCAAAACCTTTTTGATAAACTTCCTGAATTATTTTGGGACTTAAAGGACGGATTATCTAAATTTAGATATGACTTTAGAGAGTTTATATGTCAAACCTTCACCGACTCGTATTTTAAACAATGTGGGGATTGGTGTAGGGCTCATAATATAAAATTTACAGGTCACGACTTGCACGAAGATACGCTTTCTTCTCAAACTCAATGTTTGGGCGAAGCAATGCGCACCTACGTTCAATACGATATGCCTGGTATAGATATGTTGTGTGACGATATAGCGTTGCCAACAGTAAAACAATGTCAATCAATCGTTAGACAGTGTGGAAAATCGGGCATGATGAGTGAACTTTACGGCGTTACCGGTTGGGATTTCGACTTTAGGGGACACAAATTCCAGGGCGATTGGCAAGCAGCTTTAGGCGTAACTTTAAGAGTTCCACATTTAAGTTGGTTTAGTATGAAAGGCTCTGCAAAAAGAGACTTCCCTGCATCGATAAACTATCAATCGGCTTGGTATAAAGAGTATAAATACGTTGAAGATCACTATGCAAGATTAAACTACGTTTTGACAAAAGGTAAACCTATCGTAAATATAGGCGTAATTCATCCTATTGAAAGTATGTGGCTTAACTTTGGACCATTAAGAGAAAACGCAGTAAAAATTCAGGGTATGGAAGCAAACTTTAAAAATCTAACCCAATGGTTGGTTGGTGGATGTTTAGACTTTGACTTTATCTCTGAATCGGTATTGAAAGATATATATCAAGACAAAAACGACAACCTATTTAACGTAGGCGAAATGTCTTATCAAGTAGTTGTAGTTCCACCAATCGACACCATTAGAAAGACTACTATAGAAAGATTGCAAAAATTCCTTGATAATGGTGGAAAAATACTTTGGATTGGCAATTGTCCTGAATACGTGGACGGTGTAAAATCTAATTTAGCAAAAGATATCTTCGCTAAGGCTAGTAAAGTGCCGTTTGCTCAAACGGATATTTTAACGGCTTTGGATTCATATAGAACGGTTCAACTTGCAAGTCAATCGGGTGATGCAATCTTTGATTATACTTACGCTTTGTGTGAAACTGACGACTGTAAATGGTTGTTCTTAGCACGAATAGTAAAAGCAAGGGAAGATTGCCACGCTGAAGGTTTGTTCGATAAGCCTAACGATATTTTATTGACAGTTAAAGGCGAATATAAAGTTGAACTTTACAACACCTTAAACGGTCAAAAAGAAGAAATAGAATATACTCAAGAAAATTCTAATACTATAATCAAGAAAAGACTACATAATTCGGACAGCATGCTCGTTCGACTAATAAAGGGCAAGGGCGATAACGTTATTCAAAAATCGCAACCTATTCCGTCTAAAGTTATAGATATAAGGGATAGCGTTGATTATCGCTTATCTGAACCAAACGTTTTAGTTTTAGATATGCCAAAATGGTCGTTAGACGGAAAGAATTATAACGACAACGAAGAAATGCTAAGGATAGACGCCCTTATAAGAAAAGAGCTAAATTATCCAGCATCAGACGGGCTAGACGTTCAACCTTGGGTAGAACAAGAGAAGTGTAAACTTCACGACGTATATCTAGAATTTGAAGTTGAAAGTGAAATAGAAAGAGAAGTAAATTTTGCCTTTGAAGAATTAGAACAAATAAGTCTAAATGGCAAAGACGTTGTTATTACTAAAAACGACTATTTTACCGATAAGAGAATATATAAGATGCCACTTGGCACGTTGCAAAAAGGGAAGAATATCATACGACTAAAGACGCTATTTAGTAAAAAGATAATACTAGAAAACTATTTCTTACTCGGCGAATTTGGTGTACAAGTACGTGGCTGTAAAACTAAAATTATTGAAAAGCCAGATAAACTTTATTTTGGAAACTTAACCAATCAAGGTCTAGCTTTTTACGGCGCAAATTGTACTTATATTCTACCTATAAAAACCGAAAACTTAAGCGACATTGAGATAGAAACCTCAAAATATAAAGGCGCTGTCGTGACTGTCAAACTAGACGGAAAAGATTGTGGAAAAATTGCTTTCTCGCCGTATACTTTAACCGTTCGTGACGTTGAAGCAGGAAATCATACTATTGAAATTACCGTATGTTTATCTCGAAACAACTCGTTCGGCGCATTGCACTGCGCAAGAGATATCGCTTGGAAAGGCTCAAGGTGTTGGTATACTACAGGGCTAGAATGGGCGTATGAATATCAATTATCTGAAAACGGTATATTGAAATCGCCTATAATAAAAATTTTTGACAAATAGTATATATTAAAAAAGGCTTTGTTGCAAATTTTAACTAATTTGTTATTAAAAATAGTGTACTAATTAGTTGTTATTTGTTATCTTGCCAAAAAAATATATAAAAATTACTAGTTACATGGACCTTATAATTTGAAAAACCAATTCATAAAGGAGGTGTAAAGTGCGAAAACGTTTACACGGTAAAATACGTATAGCCATCGTTGCGATATTGTGTTTTACCATGCTAGGACTTACTGCTTGTAGCGACGTTCCGATTATCGGTGATATTTGGAACGGAATAGTTGAGTTAACTGGGCAAGCTAATCCGAACAGTGGCGTAGAAGAGCCAATCACTCCACCTGAAAGTGAGGGAAATAATCCTATTACTCCACCGGAAGGCGAGGGGAATAACTCAAATACTCCACCAGAGGGAGAAGGTAGCAATCCTACCGATCCACCAGAAGATGATAACGATTCATCATCGGATAATAACGAAGACGGCGACTCAACGGTAAGCAATGAGTTCACAGTTACTTTTGTGACAGACTGTGACGACGTGATAGCAAATCAAACGATCACGAGTGGTGGTAAAGTCACAAAACCAAAAGATCCCGTTAAAATTAGCGCAAATACTGATTATATATTTGACGGCTGGTATAACGGAGATAAACTTTGGGATTTTGAAAATGACGTGGTCGAAGGGGATATAACGCTGGTTGCTCACTGGAAAGTAGACAGTAAATATTCTGACGATTACGTAATATTTTAGAAAAAAGGAGAGCAAAAATGAACAAAAAGACTTATGAGAGATTATTGTGTGAAGTTGAATTTTTAGAAAAGAAAGATGTTCTTTTCATTTCAGCTTTTGACAATGATACAGAAAGTGGAGGAGGGTTAGAATGGTAAATATGAAAGCGAAAAATTTACGAGTTTTAGTACTCTCTCTAGTAATGGCGTTTTGTGCAATAGCGTTAGTATTTATTAACGTTATGCCAACAAAGGCAAATGCAGAAACTTCTACCGTATTTGAAATGGTAGACGGAACTTCTGCAAAACTAAATGATGACGGCGGTATTCGTTGGAAAGTTAGAATGGACGAAGCTACCAAGAATAACATCGTAGATAACGATAACGTAACGTTAGAGTTTATCATTACTTACGATACGTTCTTTGATAGAATAACAGACGATACTTATTACCAAACGTTGTCAGTGGGCAATCGTGCGTATATCGTACAAGCAGATGAAACCAAAATATATCAATTAGATGGTAGTTATTATGCAAACGTTTGCTTGACCAAGCTTAAAGCTAACGAATATACCCAAAACTACGTGGCAATCGCAACTATTGTTACAAAGGTAGACGCAGAAACATCGACTTATGAATATGCAAAAGTTGCTGATAAAACTATTGCCGATTCTGCATTTTCTATGAATAGAGTAAAATCAAACTTATATGCTCTATTAAATATGGTTGTATTAGATACTAATACCGACTATACTTCAGACGTATCAAATTGTCCGGCGTATAACACTTGGTTTGGTACAGAATCTTATCCAGTAAAGGTTAACACCACTAAACGTTATGAACAATTTGCAACAAACGTAAATAATGGCGTATCATACGGCAGTATGCGTATTGAAATTGCTCAAGGTATAAGCGCTGATTCTTCTGTTACGTTAAACGGCGAATTACCAACTAACGCAGGTTTGGTTGTTCCAAGCAATATGCAAGTACACCTTATTGCGCAAGCATCTTTAGGCGATAGCTATTTAATTCAAGTAGATGGTAAAAACGTTTTAATCGACGCAGGTCAAGACGCTTATTCTGACCCAATCGTTACCTTCTTAAACAATAAGGGTATTACTACAATCGATTATCTATTGATTACACACCCACACGAAGATCATACGGGTGGCCTTGATAAGATAGTTAATAACTTTACCGTTAACGAAGCATGGTACTATCCAATAGATTTTACTCTTGCTCAAGAAGGTGATTTTGAAGCAGGTAAAGAACAACTAGAGGAATTTTTAGCTCTTTGTCAAACAAAGAATATTCCACTAAACGTTCCAACTGCAGAAGGTCAAGAATTAGTTGTGTCTGAAAACTTGACTATCAAAATGTACAACCTAGAAATTTTACAAAGCCAAGAACAAAACGATAACGTAAACTCATTAGGAATTATTTATCTTGCTGAATACTATGGTAAGAAAGTATTATTCCCAGGCGATACCTTCAGTGATGGCGACGCATTGACTGCGCTTGGTGCAAACGCTCCATCATCACAACCTGTACTAGATAAGATAGGGGACGTTGATATCTTTATGGCTCAACACCACGGTGGAACAGGTTGCGTAAATACTTTCTCAGCGTTAGAAGCGCTAACCCCTGATTACGTATTGATGAGTTTCCCTGCACCAAGAGATAGTTCTAACGGCTGGTATAAACTTGCAGTTCCAACTATAACAAGATGTAATAAATTAGGTATTCCTTGTTATTCAACAGGTCAATCAGGCGATATTACAGTAACTATTTCAGAAACGGGTAAAATAGATCTCACATCTAGTAAAGAAGCATCAAGCTTAACTAGAATGGCTCCTATATTTAACGTTACTGAAGTTGTTGATTATGGTGAAAACTTTAACCATACCTTGAGGTGCATCAAAGTTACTTTCTCTGCTCCACTTACGACTGTATCTGGTAGCTATGTTGAGTATGATTATAGTGGTATATTGTTTAACAGCCAAGACGTTAGCGAATATATCCAATACTGGGATGCAACTACAAATCAATTAGTTATTTTCTTACCTATTGATACTTATAACAAAGCAAGCGTGTTGACTTTCACTACCGATTTCGTTTCAGAAACAGGATTAAGACTTGCTTCTAACGTAAGTTATATTGTAGATAAGTCTACAAGCACTTGGTCGTTATATCAAGGCGATATTCCAACCGAGTTAGATACATTCCCTGCTCCGTTGGTAGAAGTTTCAGCTAATGCAGACTCGGCTAGTGGCGCATACTATGATGTTAAAATATATTTCAATACTACACTTGCGTATACAGATTCATTGCTTTTCACTGAAGAAAATGATTACGGAATTAAGATAAATGGTAAAACTATCACTTCAGTGGTTAATCAATATGGTGTTATTTGGGGTAAAACAACGTATTTAGTGCCAGAAAATGACCATTATACATTCTATATTGCCAAAGATCAATTTGATGATGATAAAGGTTTAGTAATCACTATCGAAAAAGACACTACGCTTATAGAAGGTGGTTTATTATCCGATGTAAATCTAAAATGGGCTACAAACGAACTTTCAGATTTTATCAATCCATCATTCAATTATACTAAGTTTGAAACGTACACAGGAGACTTCTCTGAATTTACTGCTACTCAATATGAAGTAATTCAAGACATTTCAGGTAATGCAACTTCAGCTACCAATAGATATTATCAAGTATATATTACTATCCCTTATGGGATATCAAAATCAGCTAATGAAACCTTGTTCTTAACTGAAGAAAACAATGGATATGGTGTTAAAGTTAATGGCAAGTTAATAACTTCAAATAGCACTACTGTAACTTGGGGAGAAACTACTTATATTGTTGCAGGCGCTACGTATTATACTTTCTATATTACAAAGACTCAAATTGACGATGCAAACGGTGTAGTAGTCACTATTGAAAAGGATTCTCCATTGTTAACAACTGGCTTAAAGGCTGACGTTTCTATGAAGTTAACTGCAAATGCTTCTACGTATTTTGGTTCTTGCCAAGCATATGAAAAATATACTGGTAACTTCTCTGAGTTTACTGATGAGAATGGTAGGGTAGAAATGTCTTTTGATACTAACATCTATGCTGAAAAACATTATGACAGTGCTGATGGTAATTTATATTACATATTACACTGGACGGTAAGTAATATGACTATGTCAGGTCAATATTCTAACTCTCAATTATCAGAATTAGGATTGAAGATCAACAACCAACCTTTCTATAACGTTGATGAACCTGTAACATGGTTAACTACTACTTATACAGGTTTAGAAAGTGAAGGTACTGTGTTTACAATCGCTATTCCAGCTGCTAATATTCCAAATGCAGATATCGGCGTAGTAATTACATTCCCTGCAGGGTTCCCATTCTTCGAAAGTGAAGAATACAAATATTCTGGTGGAAGTTTCTACGTTTCAACTGAAACGTTCCGTAATGATTTACCATATGAAACCGTTTGGATTAGATCTTACACGGGCGACTTCTCTGAATTTCCTGTAGCATAATCGGATTTTTATCCTAACAAAACTATACACTCGCTAATTTTTATTAGCGAGTGTATTTTTTGTAAGGTATTGTAATTTGAAATTAAATGTGATATAATTACAAAAAAAGAAATTAGTATCAAAAAGGATATACGACTATGGATTTTATGAAGCTTGCAACCGAAAGATATTCGGTAAGAAAATTTACGGATAAAAGGCTAGAACAAGAAGTGTTAGATAAAATTCTTTTATGTGGGCATATTGCACCTACGGGCTGTAATTATCAACCTCAAAGGATTTTAGTATTAAATACTGATGAAAGCATTGAAAAACTCAAAAAATGCACTAAATGTCATTTTGATGCGCCAACTGCTATTCTCGTTTGCTATAATAAAGACGAGTCTTGGGTTAGAAAATACGACGGAGCGTTATCTGCGCCAGTAGATGCTAGTATCGTTACGACGCACATGATGTTAATGGCGCAATCTATTGGTGTGGGGTCTTGTTGGGTTATGCATTTTGATCCTGCTAAAATAAAAGAAGAGTTTAATATTCCTAATAATTTTATTCCACACGCATTACTAGTAATGGGCTATCCACACGAAAATAGTCAACCGTTAGATATGCACGCTAAAGTTCGCCCACTTCAAGAAGTGGTTTTTTACGATAAGTTTTAATAGTGAAAAGGGGGGAAGTTGTTATGAAAAAATTACTACCACTAGTTTTATCACTAATATTAGTTTTTACCCTTTGCGCCTGTTCGCAAAGGGTTTACGAACTGCCTTGGGATCATTTTTGTTATTCGGCAAGCGACGGACATCCAATAATCCTTGAGCCTTCCGAAAAGAATTATATCATCAAACTGCTTAATGAAGGGGATTGGTATAACGATATTGCAAAATGCTATACTGACGTAAAATTTGCCGCTAAAAGCCAAAGTCTTGGCTACTGCATAGAAGATGGCGTATTCAACGATTTTACCCTTCACAAGTCGCTTAAACTATCCGAACAAGATAGGCTAACTATCAACGGCTATTTAGGGTTTTAATGAAATAATAAAAGCTATATTAAAAACGATATTTAACTAAAAATAAAGGAGAATAAATATGAGAAAAAATTTAAAACCAAAAGCATATATCTATCCGTTACCTGTGTTGATTGTCGGCACTTACGACCAAAACGGAACGCCAAATGCAATGAACGCTGCATGGGGTACGGTTTGCGATACTGCACAAGTTATGGTTTGTTTATCGGCAACGCACAAAACGGTTAAAAACCTATTAGAAACCAAGGCTTTTACAGTTGGAATTGCCGATAGCAAAAACGTTGTTCCTGCCGATTACGTTGGAATAGTTTCGGCAAATGACGTTCACGATAAAATAGAAAAGGCGGGTTGGACGACTATAAAGAGCCAATTTGTTAATGCGCCGATTATACAAGAATTGCCACTCGTTTTAGAGTGTAAATTGGTAAGTTATGATTGTGAGAGTGAAATTTGCATAGGTGAAGTCGTTAACGTTTCAGTAGATGATAGTATTTTGGATAATAAAGGCAAAGTAGATCTAACCAAATTTAAACCTATTTGTTATGATTGTGACACTCACGGCTATTATACGCTCGGTGAAAAGGTGGGACAAGCCTTTTCAGACGGTTTAAAATTACGATAATATTAACTCTAAAAAAACAACGAATTCTTAACAAATAAAAAACCTCGTTCACGTAAAAATGAACGAGGTTTTTTGTAGTAAAGCCTTGCAAAAAAGTATTGAATACCTTTTTTGGCTAATATTTTAAGTTCAGTATATTTGTATTTTTTTAATAATTTATAAACATTATATATTATATTTAATAAAATTAAAGTTTATATTTTCCTGGGGAAACCCCAACGTTTGCCTTGAATACCCTTATGAAATTAGCGTAATCGAACGAATAGGTTGTTAGGCTTTATATCGTAAATTTTATCGTCGATTAAGAAATTGTCGCCTTCGGATAGACTTAAAAATATTTCACAACAGTCGTGCATATGGATAAGCAAATTTGGGCGTGTAGTTTCAGAATAGTATAACCCAAAAGATTTGTTTTCAATGGCGCAATCTATGGCGTCGTGACAGCTTTTAAAAAAGTTTTTCATACAATCTTCCTTAATTATTTATCACTATACCATAAAAATGTGAAAATTGCAACAAAACAGTTATAAGTTGCAATAAGTTTGTAAAAATTATGTGCTATAATCAGTAAGTGACAAAAAAGTATATTATATTTTTTATATAAAGCGAAGGTGTTGCTTATGGGTTTTAGTATAATTCCCGTGCCTATATTATTTATCATTTCGGTTACTACCACTATAATAGCGCAAACCATTAACGCACAGTTTTCCAAAAAAAATGACGGTGGGGTAAAAATGCTTTTTTTAAGAAACACAATATTTATGTTTCTTATTGGGTTGGTAATTTTTGCATTGAACGGATTTGTAATAAAGGTATCAATATTTACTCTTATAATGGGATTACTTTTTGGACTTATGACTATGCTTAGTAATGCAACTGTGCTCCAAGCCTACTCATACGGTCCTTACGGATATACTTCGGTAATCGTAACCTTATCTACAGTTATTACCGCATTGTCAGGTTATTTGTTTTGGGGTGAGCCTTTTGGCATTTATAAAGTAATAGGAATAACTTTAATGGTTTTTTGTTTTATTTTTGCAGTTGAAAATAAGGCTGGTGACACTAAAAAAGCAAATCTTAAATGGTTTATATTAAGTATTGCTAGTATGCTTTTTTCTGCACTATTAGGAATATTGCAAAAAATTCATCAAAGTTCTGAATATAAAGGTGAACTTACTGGTTTTTTAGTAATAGCATTTTTATTTTCTACACTTTTGTATTTTATTCCATTTTTGGTTTTGAAAAAACAAGCTGAAAAGCCTGTATTTTTTATAAGCAAAAAGAGTACGACTAATTTTATATTGATTACTGTTTTGGGAGCGATAGTCGCAGCAATTTGTAATTGTTCAAATTCATATTTGGCTGGTGTTGTGGATAGCGCAATAATGTTTCCTATCGTAAACGGTATGCCACTTATGGCAGGAATACTCGTTTCTTTTGTGTTATTTAAAGAAAAAATCAGCAAAAAACAATCGGTGGGATTGATTATAGGTTTAATATCTATAGTATTTTTGTGTTTATAAGCGAAATTAAAACAATATATAAATAAAAAGAGCAGGAATTTTGAAATATTCCTGCTCTTGTTGTGTAAACAATAAACCCCCAGATAGTCTGGGGGTCCAGTAAAGGTTTACCGTTGAGTAAAATCCTCCGTTTGTGTATAATAATAGTTGCGACCTGCCAGTTGCA
>SVHP01000048.1 GCA_015055735.1 Clostridiales bacterium
CTGTTGTCGCGCCAGCGGCATGGCAGGATAGCGAAGTGCGGATTAGATAAACGCTGAAAGCATCTAAGCGTGAAACTAACCTCAAGATAAGATATCCCATAACGTAAGTTAGTAAGACCACTTGAAGACAACAAGTTTGATAGGTCAGGGGTGTAAGCACAGCAATGTGTTGAGCTAACTGATACTAATAGGTCGAGGGCTTGATCTCATGAAAATGAGATGATCAGCGAATTAATTACAGAAACACCTAACTAATACAATTTTGTTGGACCAAAAGGTACTAAGAAGAAAAAAATATCTATGCAGTTGTGAATCTACCGTGTAAAAAAATTGACGGAGATATTAAAAAGGTGTACAATATATGTACACTAAAAAGATGATATACCCAAGGGAAACCTTGATATATACCATTGCGGTGACGTTAGCGGTGAGGTCCCACCTGTTCTCATACCGAACACAGAAGTTAAGCTCACTTGCGCCGAAAATACTTGACTGGAGACGGTCCGGAAAGATAGGTTGTTGCTGCATCCATTAAAAACTTTGGCTTATAAAAAGCCAAACATTGCCCCTTAGCTCAGTAGGTAGGGTGAGCGTAACAGTTCACACCTAAAACTAAAAGGAGAACGACGAGTGCAAGTCTCGTGGGGACATCCTAAAAAACGTTAGGGAAAACCTAACAATACTGCCCCTTAGCTCAGTAGGTAGAGCAATCGGCTGTTAACCGATTTGTCGTCAGTTCGAGTCTGTCAGGGGCAGCCAACACGAAATAATTCGAACTTCTTTCCGATAAGGAAGACGTTCGGATTATTTTTTTATATATAAAAATAGTTTATTTAGGATAATAATTTTATTACTTACGTTGCTTAATTTACTTGTAGTATTATATAGTTTGAATTGTTTTAGTTTTTATGATATAATAAAAATATAAATTTTGGAGGATTGGTTATGCAAAAGAAAAACTGGTTTGTGCGAGTATTTGTGATACTATTAATATTGTTCGTTGCATCGATTATTGTTACCTCATTCTTTTTTTCTGAAAACAAATTTATAATTACGGCACCAATAATATGTTTAGTGGCGATCCTTGTGATTTTAGCTCTTGCAGAAATATTTGATAATTTTAGCATAGGAAATTTTTTGTCACTAAAAAAGGAATATAAAAGGGTTGAGCATGATTTAATAAAAACAGAGCAGGATAATCGTGAGCTTAGATTGCAATTAACTAATATTGTGGCTAGTATAAATTCCAATCATAATACAACGATATTGGGAGGAGATGCTAAGTTAATGGAGCGTATACTTAGAGTTGAAAAAGCTCCTGAAGAAGAAGTTCAAAAGAAAAAACAAGAAGAAGAACATATTTCGGCAAGTTCTGAAGAAAACAATTCGTATACGAGAATAGATTTTGGGATGCGCAGGCATGTATTTTCTAAAATTGAGGATTTTGCTTTGTCTGAATATTGTAAAAAATATGATATAATTTCTTCAGATGTGTTAAGAGAAATGAAGTTTTCAGAAGGGTTTGTTGACTATGACCCAATTATGGAAAGAAATGTGATTTTTGATGCATATTACAAAGCGCCATGGCAAGAAGAAATTTTTATCGAAATTTGTAATTATTATTTATCTCCTACAATGCTGGATAGATTTTATCATCTTTTATCAAAAGTGTATTATTATCGCACTGCAAAGAAATTGCAAGCTAAGTTGGTTTTAATTATACCAGCTATTTCAGAGGAAAAATCCAACGAATTATCTTATCGCATGAGAGGAATAACGAAAGAACGTTTTTGTGAATATTTTGCTCCCGCAATAAAAAACAACCTATTGGAACTTGTTGAAGTCAACATTTCAGACGTGGAAATAGATAAAATAAAAAAACAAGTTATGCAAAACAAGTAACATATAAAAAAGAGTAGATAAAATCAAATGATTTATCTACTCTTTTGCTTTATATTCAATGTGTGCTCATTGTTGACTAAGTCTATATTTATCTATAGTCAAAAACCAAATAATTATATGTTGGTTAAATCTTTATTTAATTTTGAATTATTAAGTTGTTCGTTTTCCCATTTTTCATAAGCTTTTTTGCCTTCTTCTGAAAGTAAAAAATCTCTTATGATAGGGAATAGTGTTCGTGCTAAAGATTTAAGGTTTTCTTCTGGAATCCCCAAATCTTTTGGTGTGTTATTTTTCGTATCATTTTCCTCGTGTCCTTTACTCGTTGATTTTTAATAATTATGTATGTTTTCTCATACCTCTGAATCTCCTTTTACTTCGCCACTCGTTACTGTGGGTTATTCTTTTTAACTTCCGACTTACGATTTCCTTTTCTCATCATTACTACTTTACTACGGTATTTTTATTAGGTCGCTGCCTACCAATTACTATCGATTTACGGAAGGCTCTATATTCCTTACCAACTGTGAAAATAAGAAATATAACTAATATTTGTTCTGTATCTTACTTATAATTGCTATTAAATCGACTGTTAAACGGCTTTGGTTTTTCCTTAGGCTTTTGCAGTTCGCTATAAAGTTCAGGGTGTTCTTTTTGCAACCTTGAAATAACCGGCAAGTGCTTTGCTATTCGCTCATTTCGTTCTTGCAAAATCTTGTTTTCTTTTGCCATTTGCAGTGTTTCGCCCATTGCGACGTCTAATCGTTTTGTCAGTTCCTTGTTCTCCGCCGTAACTGCCACTATTTGATTTTTTAAGTCTTTCTTGCCACGTGCAATTTTTCCGTCTTTCGCCTCGTCTAACGCTTGTTTATAAGATAAAGTTTCTTGCCTTATTTCTTCGGCTTCTTCTATTATCTTATTAGCCTTAAACTCTGCTGTGGATAGATGCTTTGCTTGACTACCTTCTTTACCACGCTTTAAACCATACTTCTTGCCAACAACTTCGTGAAACTCCGTTTGTAAAATAGAAAGTTTCTTTTTATCGAATAAATCTTTAGAACATAACTTTCCGTTTATGATAGGAACAAAGTTTAAGTGCATATGTGGGGTAGTTTCATCTTCGTGAACGATGGCAGATATAATGCTTTCTCTGCCGTATTTGTCGCAAAAGAAGTTCGTGCAATCTTCAAAAAATTGGCGTTGCTCGTATTTGGAAAGAGTTTTGAAAAACTCACCGTCACTACCTAATACAAAAGAGTTCATATAGATAGCATCGCTCCTAAGTTTTCTTGATAGGGTAAGGCTTTTAATCCGCTCGTTAATGAAGTCTATGTATTTGCCTTGTGGACTAATAATGTGATAATTATTTTTCGTCTTTTCACCATCAATTTGTGGGTTAGTAGCATCGTATTTTTCATCACGCTCATTTTCCTTTTCAACGGGGGAAACGTCTTGGCGTTTATACTTTTCCATATGACAAACTAAATATGACATAATTCACATCTTATAGTATAAGTGTAGCTCACTACACTTATTGCGCTTGCGCTACATAAGTTTCGTTCGCTCTGCGAGGCGATATAGTCGCTAAAACTAGTAAAGCCATAACCGTTTTGGTTGATATGTAAGTAAGATTTGCTTGCTAAATTTGTAATAAATTATCCTCCTAATTTTGTATTTGCAGAAGATTATAGACATACTGCAATTGTCTTTAAATTAGGTCATAAAAACCACCACCTTAAATTTTTGTATGCTTAAAAGAGTAGCGTAAAAGCAACTCAGAAAAGTCTTTATAACTTGCCGTGTTACCTAAAAAAGGTAACACTAAAATAAACCGTATGTATCTCCTATTTTTAAAACTACGGACAAGAAATCTATATTAGGTAGTAGAAGTGTACGGCTTCTATACCTTTCCTTTCTAATTATAAAATGCTTAATATGACAGTTTCGGTCATATATAAATAAAAATCAAAAATTTTAGCGTTACTCTAAATCGAGCATTAAATATTTTAAATAGTTGCAATTATTTAATAAAAGTGCTATAATAAACTTGCGACGTAATTTAATACTTAGTGAAGAAGTATACTTTTGGGTAGAAGTGTACTCTATTTCGCATTACATAAATCTTTTTCACTAAGGATTAAGATGAATTGCGTCGCGGCAAGCGAAACGTGCATTTTTACAGGTGTCGTTTGCTTTGCAAGCGACATTTTTATTTTAGGAGTAAGTTTTATGAAAAAACTAATTATTTCAGTAGTGGCAGCAATATTAGCGGTAGGAAGTGTTACGGTAGTAGTATTGGGTAAAGACAATAAAACAGTATCAAAAGTATATATAAACGATCAAAATCGTATAGTAGTAGAATATAACGATGGAACTAGTGGAGATTTCGGAAAAGTAGAGACGGGAAAAACAATAATTGATACCGAAATTAATGGTGAAAAACATTTAATCGTAACATATAGTGATGGCACAACTGAAGATTTAGGATATGTAGGTGTGCAAGTTGGAGGTGGACAAACTTCAACTAAGGTTTATACTGTAACGTTTGTCGATGCAAATGGAAACGAACTTTCTAAACAACAAGTATATCAAGGTCTTTCTGCTTTTGCGCCAGAAGCACCATCAATCAAGAATAAAGTGTTTGCTGGTTGGAGTAAAGAGTTTACTAACGTACAAAGTGATTTAACTGTGCAAGCAACTTATACGAACGGTCAAACGTATACGGTAACTTTTGTTGACGTAGATGGAAATCCATTAAAAACACAAGAAGTACACGCTGGAGAAAGTGCAATCGCTCCTACTGCTCCATCTATTGCTGGTAAAGTATTTAATGGATGGGATAAGAGTTATTCAAACGTAACTTCTAATATAACGATACGAGCAACGTATAGAGAAGCAAGGAATTGCGTTGTAACGTTTAAGGATTATAATGGTATTACACTTGGAACGGCAAACGTAAAAGAAGGTGGCAACGCAACAGCACCAGTAACACCAAGCAGGGACGGATATACGTTCAAAAGTTGGAGTAGCAGTTTAAATAACGTTACGGGAGATATGACGGTAACGGCACAATACACTATTAACAGTGCAAATAATATCTTTGATATAGCGTATAAAGTAAACGGAAACAACGTAACGGTAACTTTATCACTTGCAGGTAACGTATGCTTAGCAGGTTTTGAAGGAACACTTTCTTTTGAAGGAATGACATTGACAACAGCAACTGCAAAATCAAGCAACTTAACTTGCAATAAAAACGGAAATAGCGTTAAGATGACCTATTCAAACGCAACCAACGTAACGAGAGGTGAAGTGGTACTTGAAGTAACACTTACAAAATCTGCAGATAATGGTAAAGCAACGCTTAACTTAACCGATTGTTTCGACCAAAATTTTGCAACCGTGTCTTACAAAGTAATAGGACAAAATCTTAAGCTTAAATAATAAAGGGATAAAGAAATGAAGAAACGCAGTATTTTACTAATAATATTGAGTTTAATAACGGCAGTAAGCGTAAGCACTGGCGTAACTATAAGCGCGAGTGCGGAAGAAAACACACCCATCGAATATTCGATGGGTGATGCCAATTTAGACGGAAAAGTTAATACTAGAGACGTAGTTTTAATAAAACAGTCAATAGTAGGACTTGCAGAATTAACCGATAAACAAAAAGTGTTTGCCGACGTTTATGCTGACGGTCAAATTAACACACGTGATGTCGTTTTAATTCAACAATCAATAGTTGGAATGGACGTTGATTTAGGTACACACGAGCATGAGTATGAAAATGGGGTTTGTATTTGTGGACATGAAAAAGAAGGATTTAGAGTGCTTTGGGAGAACTATGACGGTACAGTTTTAAAAACTCTAGAATTAGAAAATATTGAAAGTATTCCTTCATATGATGGCGAAATGCCTACAAGAGAAAAAGATGCGCAATACACTTATGCCTTTAGTGGATGGAGAGAAAAAACTACTACAAATAGAGTTGTTTATACTGCCCAATATTCCACTACTATAAATAAATATACGGTTACTTGGAAAAACCATGACGGTACGGTTTTAGAAACTGATACCGAAGTTACGTATGGAACTATTCCTACTTACAATGGCAACACCCCAGTGAAAGAAAAAGACGCTCAATATACGTATAGTTTTAATAGTTGGGATAAAACAATTAGTGCAGTTGTAGGACATATTACTTATACTGCAAAATTTAGTAATACGGTAAACAAATATACGATAACTTGGAAAAACTATGACGGTAGTATTTTAAAAACCGATAGCGTTGCTTATGGTAGTAAGCCTAGTTATATGGGAACGACACCGACAAAACAAGGTGATGAACAATACGGTTATTTGTTTGAAGGCTGGTCGCCTATTGTAGTAAATGTTGTTGGAGATGCTGTTTATACGGCGCAATTTACTAGTTCACTTAATAAATATACGGTTACTTGGAAAAATTACGACGGAACGGTTTTAGAAACTGATACCGAGGTTTCGTATGGCGAAACGCCAATTTATAACGGAAGTATTCCTACGAAAGAAAAAGACGCGCAATACACGTATACCTTCAGCGGTTGGTCTCCCGTTGTTTCTAAAATAACGGATGACGTAATTTATACCGCGCAATATTCTACGACGATAAATAAATGCACGGTTGTGTGGAAGAACTATGACGGTACGATATTAGAAACAGATACCGAAGTTTTGTATGGCACGATGCCTGTTTATAACGGAAGTACGCCTACAAGAGAAAAAGATGCACAATATACTTATACCTTTAATGGGTGGGCCACTAACGTTTCCAATGTTACGGGAGACATAGTTTATATTGCTCAATTTAAGACTTCGGTAAATGCATATACAGTTGTATGGAAAAACTACGACGGTACAGTTTTAGAAACGGATAGTGAAGTTCCGTATGGCACGATGCCTACATATAACGGCAATATTCCTGCGAAACAGGGAGACGAACAATATGGGTACGCATTTAATGGATGGTCTCCTGCTGTTTCTAACGTAACGGGAGACATGATATATATTGCTACATTTGTAGAGTTGATTAACACGTATACAGTTACTTGGTTAAACGCCGACGGAACTATTTTGGAACAAGATAACTATGTGCTTTATGGCACTATGCCGATTTATGATGGGGAAACGCCGACAAGAGAAAGGGATTCTCAATATGAATATATTTTCGAACGTTGGAATACTTCAATTACTTTAATAACTCAAGACGTAATATATGTTGCACAATATTCGATTGAAGAATCTGTTTCATTTATAATCAAATATGATGCAAATGGTGGAACGGGTGCACCTTCTTCTCAAACAAAAAATAAAGGGCAAAGCATTACTTTAAGTTCTACTATTCCTACAAATGGCGAGTATGTTTTTATGGGTTGGTTTTGTGCCTATGACGGAAAGACGTACGACAAGAGAAGTTCTTTTTGTGTAGACGCAAACATTACTTTATGTGCGATTTGGGGACATGGGTGTGTGAATTGTGAAGCAAAAGGAGTTGTGACCGTAATTAAGGATTGCGAAAAGTGTGAAAATGGTAAATATTCGTCGTTCGAATGGAAAGAGTGTGCAATTTGTACGGGCAAGGGATATACTCAACCTACATGTAGTAGCTGTAGAGGGGATGGCTATGTAGAAAAATACTGCCGAAACTGTGGCGGTTCTGGTCAAGTTCCTCATTATTCAGGAGATTTGATGATAAGCTGTGGGCAATGTGGAGGATCTGGAAGAATTGATGAGTACTGTTCTAATTGTGGCGGTTCTGGTAATATGCGTAATCCATGTTCAACTTGTTTAGGTGCAGGCGGAGCTTACAAAGATGTGGTTTACACGTGTAAAGACTGTACCAATGGAAACAAATACATTTCTACCACTTGTTCGATTTGCCTAGGCGATAAGTTTATAAGAAACGAAAATGGTGCCAGCAATTTAATTTTAATGGATAATGGAACAAATTTATATAAAGAAACTATTGTTGTAGGGAATTATTATAAATTACAGGTTCCTGCAAAAGATGGATATACTTTTATTGGGTGGTTTGATGATAATGGTAAGCAATACACAGATAGATACGGTGTTTCTTTAAATGTTTGGGATGAAGAAAATAATAAAACTTTATACGCGCAGTGGATTGAAGATTACAGTATTACTTATATTTTGAATGGAGGCGATGCAACTAATTTAACGAATTACAATATTGAAACATCAGAATTTGCACTTAATATCCCAACAAGAGAGGGATATACATTCATTGGTTGGACAGGTGCAAATGGAGATGTGCCAGAATTAAATGTAAGTATTAAGTTTGGAACAGTGGGAGATTTAGAATTTGTTGCAAACTGGTCTATAAACCAATACACTATTACGCTTGTATTTAATAACGGAAACGATAATGATGAAATAGAATTCGATTATCAAGAAGAAATAGTTATAGATAATCCTATATGGAATAGAAAATCGTTTGTTGGTTGGTATGAGGATGAAGACTTAACTATTAATCATTCTTATACTATAATGCCAAATAAAAATTATACGTTATATGCTAAATGGGAAACATATAATATTGACATTTCTTATAATGAGGCAAAGACGGCGATAAGCATAAACGACGAAATTAATGCGGAATTGTTTGACGCGACTGCTATTGATACGGACGAAACTGTTTTAGACGTAAAAGTAGAAATTATATCAGGTCAACTGCAAGTAGGCGAAACAATTACTGTTAGATTGACTGTGAGCGGCTTGTATAACGTTAGAAAAGTGCAAACAATTACAGACGTTCGCGTTTACGGTACGCCTACTTTAACGTGTGATACCAAAAAAGGTTATATCAATATGAGTGACAAATTGGTTGGGAATTTATTCTCGGCAATTGGCGCGGATACGTTTGGCAATGCTACGGATATAGTTGTAACCGCTAAAGAAGGGGAATACAAAGCAGGAGATATTGTAACGATTGTCGTAACCGCAATTGACGTTGCGGGTAATGAAACTGCTATCGAAATACCTAACGTTAAGGTTTATGGCACGCCTATTATCAATAGAGATGCAACGATAGTGGATATGAGAGTATCTGAAATTGTTTCTAATGAAAAATTCGTGGTTTGTGCTACGGATAGTTTTGGTGTGTCGTTAACGGTAGCAACGGAAATAGTTGAGGGTGAATTTGCAGAAGGGAATATTATTACCGTAAGAAGTTCTGCTACGGATAGCAAAGGGAACGTAGGCTACGTTGATTACGATATTAAAGTTTATGGCTTACCGACTATTAGTAACGCAGCGAATAAAAATTTTAAGGTTGAAGACGAAATAACTTTAGATTCTTTAGGTATTGTGGCTAAAGACTCGTTTGGGAACGAACTTGAAAACGTAACACTTACTTTGCAAAACGGCAAGCAAGAAGCAGGTGCAGTTTTAACCTATATAGTAGTAGCAATCGACCATCTTGGTAATGAAAACTCTCTTGTTATAGATAACGTGAGAATTTTTGGTGCGCCTGAAATTAAATACAAGAAAGAATTAATGAACGTCAATCAAGATGGGTTGGACGTGAATACTTTACAAGTTTCCGCAAAAGACAGTTTTGGTAGCGATTTGATTGTGCATATTGAATTGAAATCAGGAATTGTCGTAGGAGGTGAAACAGTTGTTTATACGTTTACTACGACGGACTTGTTAGGAAATATCGCGGTTATGGATACCCTACCTATCAAAGTATACGACGTGAACGATATAGTTATAAATTTTAATAAATATGCGTCTGATTTAATTAAACTTTCTTCTTGTGGTGAAGAATTCTTTGCAACAGCAATAGATAGTTTTGGTGAATCTATAACACTGCAAGTAGTTGCAGTTGATGGAGAATTGACGGCAGGCGCTATTGAGTCTATAAAATTAGTAGCAATAGATGGCGCAGGTAACGTTAAAGAAAGCGAAATTATTGAAAATATTAAAGTTTACGGGTTGCCAACAATCACCTATAAATATGATGGCGATTATATTGACGTTTCTGATAATCCGTATGCATTGTTTGACGTGAAAGACAGTTTTGATGAAGAATTATCCTTTGACGTTGAAATTATCGACGGTGAAAAAGAGATAGGCAAAAAAATAACTTATAAGGTTATAGCGGAAGATATTGCAGGTAATAGAGTTGAAGAAATCTATACTTTAAGAGTTATAGTAAATGGCAAAGTAACAGTTTCTTTCGATGTGAACGGTGGCGATTCTCTTGATAACGACCTTGTTTTGATTGCGCACAACGAATCGTTTGAATTAGAAATTCCTACTAGAACAGGCTATAAATTTATAGGTTGGAGTTTCGAGGGTGTTTTCTATACGGACAAAAATGGTAATAGTATAAAAGCATTTGATGAAAGTTTTAATATTGCAACCTTGACTGCAAATTGGAGTAAAATATACGCTATTACTTACGAATTAAGTGGCGGTAGCACGACTAACGTAACCGAATACACGATAGAAAGTGAAACTATAGTATTATCAAATCCGACGAAAGACCATTACGATTTTGTAGAATGGCAGTTAGATGGCAAAAAGATAACTGAAATTGAAAGTGGTTCTATTGGAGATAAGACAATTGTAGCAGTATGGACACCAACGGATTATTCGATTGACTATGAATTAAATGGTTGTGTAAATAATGATGCAAACGTTGATAAATATACAATAGAAAGTGAGACAATAGTACTATCAAATCCGACGAAAGAACATTACGATTTCGTAGAATGGCAATTAGACGGTAAAAAGGTAACTGAAATAGCAAGTGGCAGTTATGGAAATAAGAGACTCGTAGCTATATGGATGCCTACTGTTTATACAATAACATACGAATTGAATGGCGGTAATGCAGTAAATGAAACGACATACACGATAGAAAGTGAAACAATAGTATTGTCTAATCCAACGAAAGACCACTATGATTTTGTAGAATGGCAATTAGATGGTAAAAAGGTAACTGAGATTGCAAGTGGTAGTTATGG
>SVHP01000049.1 GCA_015055735.1 Clostridiales bacterium
AAGAGTTTATATTTATTTGCAGGTGTAGTTTAGTGGCAAAACAACAGCTTCCCAAGCTGTGGTTGTGAGTTCGATTCTCATCACCTGCTCCAAAGATAAAAGACCACCTTGCGTGGTCTTTTATCTTTGAAAAAGATGTAGCGAGAGTGACTTTAGTTCGGCTCAGCCATCGAAAGCGCAAGCGGAGATGTTTCTCATCACCTTATTTTTAATAATTTAGAACCTTAAGTATGTAGTAAAAGACCACCTTGCGTGGTCTTTTATCTTTGAAAGATGTAGCGAGGCAGAACTATAGTTCGGCTTAGCCATCGAAAGCGCAAGCGGAGATGATAAAAGTTAATAAGCAATAGTGAAGAGTGAAAAAGTTTGGGTTATATTTATAAAAATAGGATAAGCGATTATTTACTATTAGGACTAAATTGATTTTTTGTTAATTGTTAGAGTTTTTTGAAAAAGGGATTGACTTATTATAAAAATAATTATATAATATATCAGTAAGAAAAAATCATGCGAATAATTAGTGCGAAATAGTGCAATAATTGTAGCAAAAATCATATAGGAGATAAGTATAATGGAAAAGAAGATTACAGAAAACACTACTATATTTGAAGCAATTCAAATCAATCCAAACGCTGGGGATATTTTAATGTCTTACGGAATGCATTGTTTAGGTTGCGCTTTAGCTCACGGTGAAACTGTTGGTGAAGCAGCAGACGTTCACGGTGCTGATTTAACAAAAATGCTTGAAGAATTAAACAATATGTAATAGTATTGTTATAAATATGGCATAGAGGAACGGTGAAAAATTACCGCTCCTTAAATTTTTTATTTGTCAAAAAAATAAATTTAAAACTGAGAAAAGTTTTCGTAAATTTATTAAAAATAAAAAAACATTTGAAAAAATAGAAAAAATTTGGTAAAATTTCCATTTTTTTGTTGACCAAATGCCATATAATACTGTATAATTTTTAAGATAGGGTATTAGTCTACCCTTTGAACATTTAACAATATCGGATAGACCGAGTGGAGGCAAAAATGAGTAAAAGAAAATCTATTACTTTATTGACAATTTTAAGCGTGTTGATGGCAGCTATTATCGCTTTGACGTTCGTGCGCTTTTCTGTTGGAGTTAAAGATTATAACTCTTTATTAGGTGCAATAAAGCAAGATTACGATATCGCTGGTGGTGTTGCATACACCTTAACACTTAACGAAAACAACGACAAAGAAGTTGGCGATATCAATTCAGTTGTTAAAACTTTAGAATCAAGACTTGATAAACTAGGTCATACAACTTACATGGTTAAACCTATTAAAAGTACTGATAGTGAAGTAATTGATAGCCAAATTAGAATTGAAATTTTAAATAACGGCTATACTTCAGGTGACGTTATGGCTGCTGCTGCATATGGAACTCTTAAATTCTATGGTGGCGAATCTAGTGAAGATTTAACTACTCAAATCTTAAAAGATATAGACGTAGTTGAAAGCGCTAGTTATATGGGGCAAAACGAAAATGATGCACCTATTCTTCAAATAGTATTTACTGAAGAAGGTGAAGAAGAGTTGCTTAAAGCCGTTGGCGATAAGAGTACTTATTACTTAAAAGCAACTTGCGGTCTTGATAAAGACGGTGAAGAGATTACCGTTCTTAACTTATCGTTTGATAAGCAATATTTAATTGATCGCACCATTTCCATTACTGTTGGTTCAGGTTCAGTTCAACAAACAAAACAAATGGCTATGCAACTTACCGAAGGTGGTATCGCTTATAGATACGATATCAGTGATGGGGAAGAAGTTCAATCACCTTATGGCGAAGATATCGGCGTAAAGTGTGTGATTGCAATCGGCGCTATCGTTTTAGTTGCAATCATTCTCTTGTTCGTACTTTATAGAGGCCTTGGTGTTATGACCGTACTTTCATTCATTTTATTCATCTTGGCTGAAGGTTGGTTATTAATCGGTATACCTGGTATAACCGTTAACTTGGGTAGCATTGTTGGTATCATTGCTGCAATCTTAATTTGTTTGTTCTCAATGGTAACTTTAGCACAACGTATTAAAAACGAATATGCAAATAGTGAAAAGACTGCAAAAGCTGCTATCAATAAAGGATTTAGCCAAGCGCTTTTACCAACTATCAATCTTCACGTAGTGGCTGGTATTATCATTGCTGCTTTATTCATTGCTGCAAAAGGCGTAGTTAAGAGCTTTGCTATTACTTGTGGAATAGGTATTATAGTTTCATTTATTGCAACTTTAGTATTTACTAGAATGTTTAATTCACTTGTTCTTCCTCTTGTAAAAGATAAGGAAAAATTCCTTAGATTTAAAAGGGCTGAAAAAGTAAACGAGGAGGCATAATTATGAAATTTATGGCTAAAACGAAATTGTTTATTGTACTTACTTTAATCGTCCTAGTTGCAGGAATGGCTGTGTTTGGATTCTTAGGCTTTAACAACAGTGTTGATTATAGCAAAAGTTATGAAATACACGTTAAATTAGAACAAAACATCGATGCTGATAAAGAAACGATGAAAACTACGGCTGATAAGTTCTTTGCTGATAAAGATATTAAAATAGTGGCTTCTCAAAGTGAAGAAACTGGAATAATTTATAAAATCGCTAATGAACAACCTGCTGAAAAAGTAGCTGAATTGCAAGACTTAATCAATAACGAACTTAACGGCAATAAAGCGTCAGCTTCAATCAACGTAGTTGATGCAAATTATAATATACAACCTTTAAATGTAATAATTGCCTATGCAGTTTCAGTGCTTGTAATGTTCATTTACATGTTGATTATGAATAAGCTTGCAAGTGCTATTGCAGTAGCTTGTTCTTCAATACTATCAGTATTGCTAACTGTTGCATTGGTTGCTCTTACACGTATTCCAGCAGCGCCTTACGTTCAATTTATGCCAATACTTGCTGGTGTATTAAGTGCAGTATTATCAGTTGTGACTGTCGGTGGTTATAGAGAACAATTAAAGAGCGTTGAAAAGTATTCTGTTAGCGAAATAGCAAGTAAGGTTGCAGTTGCTGATAAGAAAAAATACGTATTTGCTCTTATCGTTACTTTAGTTGCTGCTATTGCTGTTGCTGCCTTTATGACTCCTTACATGCTTGTTTTAGGTGGTCAAATTGCTATCGTGGGAATAGTTGCAATCACTGTTGCATATTACTTAACACCATTACTATGGACAGCAATTAAGAAAAATAAATAAAAATTTAATTTATGCTATTACGTTAAGGCGGAATTTAATTCCGCCTTATTCGATTTATTGAGAAAAGTATGAAAATTATCTATGGCGAAAAACTTAATAACGAGCAAACTCTACTTGCAAACGAGATTGCGTTAACTTGTGGTATTACTTTTGATACTGCAAGACTTTTAGTGTATCGCAATATAGATAGTGTAGATAAGGCAAAACGTTTCTTAAAACCTAGCAAAAAAGGCTTCCATAATGCTAGATTGCTAAAAGGAATAGAGCAGGCAGTAGATAGAATTACCACTGCAAAAATTAAAGGCGAAAACGTATTGATTTTTGGCGATTACGATGCTGACGGCATATGCGCTTCAACTGTTTTATATAACTCGTTAAAAGACTTTGGAATAAATTCATTAAAAGCGTACGTTCCTGAAAGGGATGAAGGCTATGGTATAAATATTCAAACGATTGAAAAAATTTTAGTAGATTTTCCGATTGATTTATTAATAACCGTAGACTGTGGTATTAGCGACGTGGATAAAATTAATCAATTAAAGAGCATGGGTATTGACGTTATAGTGACCGATCATCATGAGCCACCTGAACTTTTACCCGACTGTATAAAGATAAACCCAAAAATTCAAGGGCAAGATTATCCTTTTAACGGGCTTTGTGGCGCAGGGGTTGCATATAAACTATGTACAGTTTTAATAGGTGAAAAAGCTGACGATTATTTAGATTTCGTTGCGCTTGCAACCGTTGCTGATAGCATGGAACTCATTGATGAAAATAGAGATATCGTTGCCGAAGGATTAAAACTGTTTAATAGTTCTAATAAGTTAAGGTTGGCTTTTAAATATCTTTTGGGAGATAACGTAAAAGAAGTTGTTTCCCAAACTTTAGCATACCAAATAGCCCCTAGAATAAACGCTGGGGGAAGAATGGGCGATGCAAATTGTGCATTACAATTGTTTAATGAGAAAAATCCTAATACAATAATGGATTTGGCGATAAAATTAAACGAATACAACATCCAAAGGCAAGTTGAGTGTGATAAAATATATAAGGAAGCAAAACAAAAAATTTTAACTCACTCACTTCACAAGAAAAACGTTATTCTAGTTAAGAATAGAAATTGGCAGGCAGGTTTTATAGGTATAGTAGCGGCAAAATTGGTTGAAGAATTTGCTCGTCCTGTAATAGTTTTTGCAGGTCAAGACGATTATTTAAAGGGGTCGGCAAGAAGCGTTGACGGAATAAATATTTACGATGCAATAGTCGCTTCGAAAGAATATTTATTAGGTTATGGTGGACACTCTCAAGCAGCAGGGCTATCAGTTGCTGAGCAAAACTTTTTAGCGTTTGAAAAACTGATAAATTCTATAGTTAAAGACCAAGTAGATAAGGTTGACATAACTCCTAGAATTAACGTAGAGTGGGAGATTGAAGGAGAATTTTCAAATAAATTCGCACATGAAATAGAACTTTTAGAACCTTTCGGGGTTGGAAATCGTAAGCCGCTGTTTACAACTAAGATTTTAGCAGTTAATCCTTTACCACTAAAACTTGGGTCAAATCATTACACATTTAAGACCGATGCTTTGGAAATGTTAAACTTTAACGGACAAGATGACCTTGACGTTCTAAGATTGCCTATACAAAAAAGTATAGTTTTTGAACTAAATATTTCGGTTTTTAGAAATAAAGAGTATATGAAAGGGTACGTAAAAGCCGTTTGCCCTGATTATGATAATTTAAATTTACTGTCGCTTAATTTGTTTAACAATCAAATAGATGGCCTTTGTGATGATAATGGTGAGTTTTCATACGTGAACAAGGAAGAAATATTTAGTTCTAACGGTATAGGCACTTTGTACGTGATTAACGACGTTAAGAACTTAAAAGAATATCCAAAGTTATCCAATCTTCCAAAGAGTTTGTTTAAGCCTTTAAGTAAAAATTATTCTGATGAAATAGTTATTTCATTATCAGTAGTGCCACATGGTTATGATAGGATTATATATTTGGACAATCCTATTCAAGTTATAAAAAGCGATATAAAAACTTACGTTGTAAAAGATTATTGCAGCTACGATAATCTATTAAGTTTAAGTGTAGATAGAAATGAGTTTATTCAAATTTTTACATATTTAACAACGCTAAGAAATAGACGTATAAACGATGTAGTCGATTTTGCAAAAGAAAATTGTGATAGGTACGACGTAAAGCAATTTTTGTTCGTAATAAAGGTTTTTGTTGAGCTAAATATATTTTCTATCAAGAACGGACAATTTATATATAATGAAAAAGTTAAAAACGCATTGACAAATTCTAAAGTATATAGTAAAATTGCTTTATTAAAGGAAAGTTTATGTTAGAAGTATTGAAAAAAATTGAACAAGTTTATATAGGTAAAGATTTAGCGCTTCTTAATAAAGCATACGACTTTGCAAAAAAAGCACACGTAAACCAAAAACGCGCTTCGGGTGAAGATTATTTTATTCACCCTTGTACCGTTGCCAAGATTTTGATAGATTTAGGGCTTGATTCAGCAACGGTTGCCGCTGCGTTTTTGCACGACGTTATCGAAGATACCCCTGTTTCAGAAGGCGATATCAAAAAAGAGTTTGGCGATGAAGTATTAGAACTTGTTGTCGGGGTTACTAAACTAGATAAAATTCAATTTCATTCAAAAGAAGAAGAGCAAGCTGAAAACTTTAGAAAGATATTCGTTGCTATGGCAAAGGACATTAGAGTTATCATAATAAAACTTGCCGATAGACTTCACAATATGCGTTCGCTTAACTTTTTATCTATTGAACGCCAACAAAGAATGGCAAGGGAAACGCTAGATATTTATGCGCCACTCGCCGATAGACTTGGCATTTCTCAAGTAAAATGCGAACTTGAAGATTTATGCTTAAAATATATAGAACCTGATTTTTACGAATATTTACTAACAAATATTGAAGAAAGGGTTAAGGCAAACACTGAATTCGTCGATCACGTTGTAGATGAAGTAAGCGCTATTTTGGACGATTCGCATATTAGTGGCGAAGTTTTTGGTAGAAGAAAGCACCTTTATAGCATTTACAGAAAAATGCGTGAACGCAGTAAAACTTTGGACCAAATTTACGATTTAGTCGCTATAAGAATAGTTGTAAATACCGTTGACGAATGTTATGAAATTTTCGGTAAAATTCATAATAAATGGAAACCTGTTCCAGGAAGAATAAAAGACTATATTGCAACGCCAAAGCCAAACATGTATCGTTCGTTACACACGACGGTAGTTACTAACTTTGGTAAAGTGTTTGAAATTCAAATAAGAACGTACGAAATGAACCACGCTGCCGAGTACGGTATCGCAGCGCATTGGAAATATAAAGAGAAAAAACAAGTTGCCGATGACCTTGATACAAGACTTTCTTGGATTAGGGAAGTTATGGAATGGCAAGGTGGCTTAAAGGATAGTAAAGAATTCTTAAATTCGCTTAAGGGCGATATTTATAGTTCGGAAGTCTTGGTGTTTACGCCAAAAGGCGACGTAATAAGTCTACCAAAAGACGCAACGCCACTAGACTTTGCGTATAATATCCACTCGGCAATCGGGAATAAATGCGTAGGCGCAAAAGTTAACTCAAAAATTGTGCCGTTAAATACCGTTTTGCAAGTTGGTGACGTGGTTGAGGTTATAACTTCGCAAAACTCTAAAGGTCCGTCTTGGGACTGGCTAAAAATCGTTAAAAGTTCAAGCGCAAGAGTAAAGATTAAACAATTCTTTAAGCGTGAAATGAAAGAAGAAAACGGCAAAATGGGTAAAATTATGCTCGATGCCGAAGCGAAAAAACGTGGTTATTCGTTGAGCGATTTATTGTCGGAAGAATCTTTTTCTCACATTTCAACAAAGTTATCGTTTAACAATCAAGAAGAAATGTTTTCTTCAATCGGTTACGGCGCAGTTTCGGTTAATCAAGTTATAGTAAAACTTATCGATTATTATAGAAAGAGCCAGCCACAACAAGAAATTACCAAGTATTTTAAGAGCGACAAGGCAAATCCTAGTGGGGTTAAGGTTAAGGGTATGGCAGGTCTATTAGTAAGATTTGCAGGTTGTTGTAACCCTGTTCCTGGCGATGATATTATCGGCTTTATTTCACGTGGTCACGGTGTAACCGTCCATAGAAAAGATTGCCCTAATATGGCAAACTCTGAACAAGAGAGATTGATAGAAGTTTCTTGGGCAGACGGCGTTGCTGGCGCATATAACGCTAGTATAAAGGTTATTGGCAACACTCAAACCGAAGTTTTAACCATAGTTGCAAGCGCTGTTGCGCAGTTAAAGCTAGATATCGCATCTACGAACGGTAGAACTGATACAAAAACAAAACAAGTAGTGGTTGATTTTAATATTAGATTGAACGGTAGAGACGAACTTGATAACTTAATTAAGAAATTAAAACAAGAACCAAAAATTATCGACGTATTTAGGACGGCTAACTAATGAAATTATACCATTTACAATCGGGACCATTAAGGGTTAATACCTATTTTTTGGTCAATGATGATAATCAAGCAATAGTTATCGACGGTGGCGAAAACTATAAAAAAGTAAAGCAAACTGAAACTGATTTTGGCTTTACGATAAAAGCCGTTTTATTAACGCACGCCCACTTTGATCATGCTGGTAATGCAAAAAAACTTCAAGATGATGGGGCTAAGGTATATATAAGTAAACTAGATGCGCCAAAATTACTTAATGAAGACAATTTAAGTGGCGATTTTGGTAGAAAGTTTGATTATTTAACGGCTGATTTTACCTTTGAAGACGGTGACCTTTTAGACGTTTGTGGGATTAAGATAAAGGTTATCGCAACGCCTGGGCATACTGACGGCTCAGTGTGCTTTGTGGTCGATAACGCTATATTTACAGGGGATACGCTTTTTGACGGAAGCGTTGGTAGGACTGACTTTAAAACAGGAAATAGACAAGATATGATAAACTCTATCAAAAAACTGTTTAACCTAGACGGAGATTATTCGGTTTATCCTGGTCATGATACTTTTACCACTTTAGATTACCAAAGAAAATATAATATTTTTGCTGAATATGATTGATACTGATTTAAAATATTTAGAAAGTGAATTAAAAGAAGTAATAAACCTTTTTGACGACGGTGAAAATTTAAATATTAAACATCGTTTTAAGTCCAACGACGACAAGGTTGTCAACACTATAACTATTAACGGAAAGGTATTTGCTTACGGGAACTTAATAGGGAAGGAGTTAGATTCGATAACGGAAAAAAGGCTTATCAAAAGATACGCCAAACTTTCTTTATATAAAGCCCTTTCTAAACTTTTGAACGTCGAACTTCCTTGGGGTGCGTTAACGGGCATAAGACCGACAAAACTAGCGTATAGCACCATTGAGGAAGATGGTGATTTCGTTGAGTTTTTTACTGATACTATGAAAGTAAGTCAGCAAAAAACCGACTTGATAAAAAGCATATTAAATACCCAAAAAGGTATATATGAAACAAACGACGATAATACTGATTTTTTCGTATTTATTCCATTTTGTCCATCGAGATGTAAATATTGTTCGTTTATAAGTGCCGATATAAAAAGTGCTAGAAAGTACGTAGATCAATACGTTGATGCGCTTATTGAAGAGATAGAATTTAGTAAGCAATTCGTTAAGAATTTAAGAAGTATTTATATAGGTGGTGGTACGCCGGTAGCCCTTTCGGACGAGCATTTAGATAGGGTTTTAAGCGCCATTGACGATATAAATACGGGCGTGGAATTTACGGTCGAAGCAGGTAGACCTGACGCTATAACCGAGTCTAATTTACAAATTCTTAAAAAGCATAACGTGACTAGAATTTGTATAAACCCACAAACGTTTTTAGATAAGACCTTGATTTTATTAGGAAGAAATCATACGGCTCAAGAAATTGAAGATAAGTTTTTGCTCGCCAAAGGTATGTTCGATATCAATATGGACTTAATAGCAGGGCTAGAAGGCGAAACTTTTGAAGATTTTAAGTACAGCTTAGATAAAGCCGTTAGCCTTTCTCCAGAAAATATAACCGTACATACGCTATGTATAAAACGTGGTTCTCGCCTTGCCGAAACAGAGAGTCGATTAAGTGGGGATATGGTTTCTAAAATGGTTGAGTACGCACACGAAAAGTTGAAAGAAAGTGGATATTCACCATATTACTTATATAGACAAAAGAATATGGCTGGGAATTTAGAAAACGTGGGTTATACAAAGCCAAACAAAGCGTGCGTATATAATATAGACGTTATGGAAGAAATTTCATCAACGGTGGCGTGTGGCGCTAACGCAATAAGTAAGCGTGTGTTTATGGGTGGACAAAGGATAGAAAGGGAAGCTTCACCTAAAGACGTGGCGACTTACTTGCAGAAATTACCTATAATAAAGCAAAACAAACAAAAACTTTTTAACGATTAAAATAAAAAATGATTAAAAATAGTAAAAAAAGGTAAAATTGATATAAAAATACTTATAAAAAGTATAAAAACAGTTTACAAATTACCATAATTTTGTTATACTAGATAGGCTTGATACTTTAGGCAAGGTTTTGTGGTTCTCCACCCGTTGCTTTGCTTAAAGCGAATTATTCCATAAATAATAGGAGGTAAAAGAATATGGACAAGGCAAGAAAAGCAGAAATCATCGCAAAATTTGGTCATCACGAAGGTGACACAGGATCAGCAGAAGTGCAAATCGCATTATTAACCGAAAGAATCAATCATTTAAATGAACACCTTTCAGTTAACAAGCACGACAATCATTCTAGACGTGGTCTAATGAAAATGGTTGGTGAAAGACGTGGCCTTTTAAAATATTTGCAAGAAATCGATATCGAAAGATATAGAAAGGTTATCGCTGAATTAAATTTAAGAAAGTAATGAATCGGGGCGGCATAATTTTTTGTCGCCCGATTTTTCTTATTAAAATTATGTAAATTATACGCCTCGTAGGTTGCGACGGCGTTTCAAAAAAATATAGAGTTGTAATAGGAGAAAACAATGACAGACACTTTTAGAGTATTTAAGACTACCGTAGGTGGCAGAGAACTCATCGTTGAAACTGGCAAATATGCTGAACAAACGAACGGTTCATGTGTCGTAAAATGCGGTGAAACAGCAGTTATGGTCAACGTTACGATGGCAAGTGCACCTCGTGATGGTATGGACTACTTTCCTTTAGGGG
>SVHP01000050.1 GCA_015055735.1 Clostridiales bacterium
GATAAAAATACGGTAGATTTTTATCCTAACTTTGACGATACTGAAATGCAACCGATTGTTTTACCTTCTAGAATTCCTAACATTTTAGTTAACGGTGCTGATGGTATTGCCGTTGGTATGGCAACCAATATTCCACCACATAACCTTGCTGAATGTTTAAATGGTTGTATCGCTCTTATGGATAACCCAGATATTACCGTTGAAGAACTTATGGAATATATTCCAGCGCCTGACTATCCAACAGGTGGTGTTCTAATGGGTAGAGCTGGTATTAAACAAGCGTATAGAACAGGTAAAGGTGGTTTTGTATTACGTGCTAAGTGTGAGATTGAAGAGTTTAATAACGCTACTAGAGAAAGAATTGTAGTGACTGAACTTCCTTACCAAGTTAATAAGGCAATGCTTATTAAAAATATTGCCGACCTAGTAAAAGACAAGAGAATTGAAGGTGTTAGCGACATTAAGGACGAATCGGATAGACACGGTATGCGAATGGTTATCGACCTTAAAAAAGACGTTAATGCTCAAGTTGTGCTAAATACTTTATATAAGCATACCAACTTGCAAGTGAAAGACGGTATAATTCTCTTAGCGTTAGTTGATGGAGAACCTAAGGTTTTAGGCTTAAAAGAAATTCTTCAACACTATATTGCTCACCAAGAAGAAGTTATCGTAAGACGTACTAAATACGACTTGGCGAAAACTGAAGAGCGTGAACACATAGTTAAGGGCTTAGTTATTGCTTTAGCAAATATTGATAGAGTTATTGAAATTATACGACAATCGGCTGATAAAAATTCGGCGTGCCTTGCGCTTATCGATGAATTTTTATTATCGGATAAACAAGCAAATGCAATACTAGAAATGAGATTGCAACGTTTGACGAGTATGGAAGTTGAAAAACTCAATGAAGAACTTGTTGAACTTGATAAAACTATTGCCGACTTAAAGGATATTTTGGCTAACAGCAGTAGGGTTAAGGCAATTATTAGAAGCGATATGGAACAGATTAAAGAAAAATATCCATCGCCAAGAAAGACTGAACTTTCATACGATTATGGCGAAATTGATATTGCCGATATGATTCCTGTTGAAGACGTTGTGGTTAGCTTAACTCATTTTGGATACGTAAAACGTGTTCCTGTTGCCGAATATAGAACTCAAAGAAGGGGTGGAAAAGGCGTCACAGCTCATAAGCCAAAAGAAGAAGACTTTATCGATAATATGTTCGTTACCTCAACTCACGACGATATTTTATTCTTTACTGATAAAGGAAAGGTGTACAGTATTAAAGGGTATATGGTTCCTGAAGGTCAAAGAACTGCTCGTGGTAGAGCTATCGTTAACTTGTTACAACTTTCTGATAATGAAAAAGTACGTGCTATGATACCATTAAAAGCCGATACCGAAGGCTACATTATGATGGCAACCCAAAAGGGCTTAATAAAGAAGACTGCTCTTTCTGAATTTGCTAGCATTAGAAAGACCGGTAAGATTGCTATCAGTATCGTTGAAGGCGACGAACTTATCTCGGTACAATTATCGACGGGTAACGATCAAGTTATTATTGCTTCGAGAGAAGGTAAGTGTATTAGATTTAGTGAAGATGACGTTCGTCCAATGGGTAGAGATACTCAAGGTGTTAAGAGTATTAGCTTGAATAAGGACGATATAGTCGTTGATATGGCTGTTATAAAAGAAGGCGCTGAAGTTATCACCATGACTGAAAACGGATATGGTAAACGCTCTGATATAGACGACTATAGGGTGCAAACTCGTGGTGGTAAAGGCGTAAAGGCTGGCGTATTTAATAATAAAACAGGTAAACTTGCAAGTCTTAAACTTATTAGCGAAGGTGAAGATATAATGATTATTACCGATAACGGTACGATTATCAGAGTTGCTGCTTCCGATATAAGTAAGATAGGTAGAGATACTCAAGGCGTTAGAATTATGAGAATAGATGATTCTACCGTTAAGAAGATTGCAATCACACCAAAATCTGACGAAGATGACGAGATTGGACAAGAAGAAAGTATAGAAGAATAAACTTAAATAAAAATAAAATGGCTAAATCTTGGGTTTAGCCATTTTATTTTTTGAAAAAGATAAAAAATTTTCATTTATGTCATGTTTTATATTGACAAAACCATTTTAATTTTATATAATAAATAAGCATTTTAATGGTGGTGCTGATATGGCTCAGATGGTAGAGCACATCCTTGGTAAGGATGAGGTCACCGGTTCGATTCCGGTTATCAGCTCCAAATAAAAACCCAAGTCGTTTGACTTGGGTTTTTCGTTATGTATTTTATTAAAAATTGATATTGTCGATTAATTTTGATATAACACTTGGAAACTTTTCAGAAATAATCATAAGATTTTTTGAGAATTGTTCAGGCTGACTTCCACTTCCAAAGACGTCACTTATAGCCTTTACGATAATTGCAGGCACTGAATTTGAAGTGCATACTTGCACAACTGCTCCTGCCTCAAAATCACACATGCTACAGCCTAAATCATTGATGATATCGATGTCGGTTTGTTTGCAAGTGAATTTATCGGCGCTAGCGATAGATCTTTTTTGTAAAAAATCTAACCCGTTAGTAAAGGTATCAAAATAAACTCTATCATATTCTTGAATATATCCTAATGGGACGTCATCTATTGGAGTTAGATCAAAATCGTATTGACAACACTTATCTACAAGATAGAAGTTTAATATTTCAACATTACTATTCGTCCCACCACAAGTACCAAAGTTTATAATGTATTGAGGGGAGTATTTGTCTATTAAAAGCTGAGTTGTTAAACTTGCGCTAACCTTTCCGACACCAGAAATTGCTAATACGCAATCTTTGGCGTTTAGAGTAAAAGAATAACATGGTTTATCAGCTAACTTAAATTCTTTTAAGTTTTCTACTTTTTCTAAGAGTATTTGGGCTTCTTTTTTTAATGCGACAACAAATGCTATCATAATTTATTTCCTTTTTTTCTTTATATAAAAAGTATATCATTTTAAAATTTAATAGTCAAATATATATGTTTGTAGTTGGTACTAATTATAAATTTATAATTTTACACTAAAATTTTGATTTTTTACCCCTTAAATTAAAAATCATGAAAATTAAGAAAAATGTCAAAAAATTGAAAAAACTATTAAAATATGAATAAAACTTGTTGTAATTGATGTGATTATCTTGACAAATTAGTAAAAAAAGTATAAAATTTATTAGAATTTATGTCAAAATTTTAAAATTATGATTATATTAAATTAGGGGGTGCTTTATGAAAATAAATCATGGAAAAAATTTTTGTTTGAAGAATAAACGATCGGTATTCATAGATAAGTCGGTTAAGATTGGAAATAACGTTACAATATATGAAAATAATAGATTAGAAGGTGACTGCGTAATAGGTGATAACGTTATTATATATCCTAATTGTTATTTGAAAGATACCGTCGTTTTGGATAATACTACTATTACTAGCACTCATAGTGAAAATGCAAAGGTCGGTAAAGATTGTTCTGTTGGGCCTTTTGCAAGGCTTCGTCCAAATGCAATAATAATGGATGAAGTGAAAATAGGTAATTTTGTAGAGATAAAAAATGCAGTTATCGGTAAGGGGACGAAAGTTAGTCATTTAGCCTACGTAGGCGATGCTGAAGTCGGTGAAGATTGCAATATCGGTTGTGGGGTTATTTTTGTTAACTATAATGGAAAAGGCAAAAACAAAACTAAAGTTGGAGATAATTGTTTTATAGGTAGTAATTGTAACTTGATTGCACCGTTAAATATTGAAAAAAATTCGTACGTTTGTGCAGGAACGACAGTGACGAAAGATACTAAGGCTGACGATTTTGTTATCGGTAGGGTGCGTCAAGAAGTTAAAGAAAATAGAGCGCACGAATATTTAAAGAAAATGAAAGATTAATAAGGAAGTTTAATTAAAATGGGATTATTTTTTGGAACTGATGGACTTAGAGGGAAAGTAAACGAAGAGTTAACACAAGATATCGCTTATAAAATTGGTAATGCGTTGTCGATGTTAAAAGAAAACCCAACTGTAATTATTGGCGCAGATACGAGAATTTCAAATTCTTATCTTGCATTAAGCGTTGCAAGCGGTGCGATGAGTGGTGGCGCTCACGTAATTGATATAGGTGTCGTACCTACTGCAGGTATTGCTTATATTACTAAAAAAATTAAGGCTGATTACGGTGTCGTTATAAGTGCTTCACATAATAGTGGCGAATATAACGGAATAAAAGTTTTTGATAAAAACGGATATAAATTAGGTGAAAAGGAAGAAGAACGTATAGAAAGATGCTTTATACGTACAAAGACCAACGAATTTCCAAATATAGGTACCTATGAACAAAATTTTAATTTATCAAAATTATATAAGAATTTTCTAATAAGTTCTAGTAAAAACAGTTTGAAGGGTATGACTATCGTTTTAGACGGTGCTTACGGTGCCGCTCATAAAATTGCACCTGAAGTTTTTAGAAAATTAGGTGCAAACGTAGTGGCTGCAAACTGTTCGGAAAACGGATTAAAAATCAATGAAAACTGTGGTGCTTTATATCCTGAAAATTTAGTTAAAAAGGTGTTTAGATACAAAGCAGACGTTGGTTTTGCTTTTGATGGTGATTCGGATAGGCTTATTGCCGTTGATGAAAAAGGTAATATCATAAACGGTGACGAGATTATTTACGGTCTTGCAATTTACCTAAAAGAACAAGGCAAATTAAATAAGGATACGGTAGTTGGAACAAGCCATACTAATATGGCTATCGAAGATAATTTAAAAGAGCGTGGAATTAATCTTGTTAGAACTGATATAGGTGATAAATACGTGCTTGCAAAACTTGTTGAAAAAAATTATTCAATAGGTGGAGAGCAAAGCGGTCATATTATATTAAAAGATTTAGCAACTACCGGCGATGGAATTTTGGCAGCAATAATCGTTTCAAATATGCTTATTGAACAAAAGAAGACTATGTCGGAAGCGTTTGGTGTCGAATTGTATCCACAATCAAACAAAAACGTTATCGTGGAAGACAAGTTCCGTGTAATGAATAGCGAAGAATTGAGTAAAGAGATTGTAAAATATAATACCCAATTGAGTGGAAAGGGAAGACTTATGATTAGGGCTTCTGGCACCGAACCAAAAATTAGAGTTATGGTCGAAAGTAAAGATAATGAACTCAATGAGAAAATTGCTAACGCTATGGTTGAACTCATTAAAAATATAAATAATTAGACAATTATACAAAAAGTAAGATCATGCTTAAAATGGTGGCGAAAACAAAAAAATCGTCACCTTTTTTCTTTTAGAAAAAAAGTTTGTATTTATATTAATTAAATAGGCAAAATTATGATTTACAAATAATTTTTAATATGTTATACTTAAATACATAATGGATAAATAGCATGTTTTGACCTAAATACATACTTAAGGAGATTATCGTATGAATAAAAGGAATTTAACGTTATTAACTGACCTTTATCAACTTACTATGATGAACGGATATTTTAATTATGATAAAAAAGATGAAGTAGCGGTTTTTGACGTGTTCTTTCGTCAACACGATATGATAACTTACTCGTTGGCTTGTGGGCTTGAACAAGTAGTAGATTATATTCTTAACCTTAATTTTGGTAAAGAAGAAATTGAATATTTATCAAGTCTTAATATCTTTAGTCAAGAATTCTTAGATTACTTAAAAGATTTTCATTTTTCTGGTGATATATACGCTGTTCCCGAAGGAACGGTCGTTTTTCCAGGTGAGCCAATAATGACGGTAAAAGCGCCTATAATTGAAGCGCAACTCGTTGAAACTGCAATACTAAATATGATGAACTTTCAAACCTTAATTGCAACAAAGTCTGCAAAAATTAATTATGCAGCAAAAGGCGATTCGGTTATGGAATTCGGATTAAGACGTGCGCAAGCGCCAGATGCAGGTATTTATGGTGCAAGGGCAGCGGTAATCGGTGGTTGTTCGTCAACTTCTAACGTTTTAGCGGGTAAAATGTTTAATATACCCGTTGCGGGAACTCATGCGCACAGCTGGGTTATGAATTTTGAAGATGAGTATACTGCATTTATGGAATACGCTAAAATTTATCCTGATAACGCACTGTTGTTGGTTGATACTTTTGATACCTTAAAACAAGGCGTTCCTAATGCTATAAAGGTTTTTGATCAATTAAAAGAAAAGGGACATAAACCAAAGGGTATAAGACTGGATTCAGGTGACTTAGCATACTTGTCTAAGAAGGCAAGAAAAATGTTAGACGATGCAGGTCATAAAGAAACTATTATTTGCGCATCTGGAGATCTTGACGAATATTCGATAAATTCATTAAAAAGTCAGGGTGCAAGAATTGATTTGTGGGGAGTAGGTACTAAACTTATAACTAGTGCCGACATGCCTGCTTTAGGTGGCGTTTATAAGCTAGCAGCAATTATCGATAAAGATGGAAACATTACACCAAAAATAAAACTTTCAGAAAACGTTATAAAAATAACTAATCCAGGATTTAAGAATATTTATAGAGTTTACGATAAAACTACTAAAAAGGCACAAGCTGACTGTATCTTTTTAAGAAATGAGCAAAAGATTGATCAAACTAAACCGTTAGTATTAACGCACCCTATAGATAGGTGGAAGAAAATTACTTTTGAAAATTATGAAATTAAAGAACTTCAGGTTGATATCATAAAACAAGGTAAACTAGTTTACAAAATGCCTACTTTATCAGAGATTAAGGCATATGCACAAAGAGAACTTGAAAGTTTTTGGGATGAATATAAAAGACTTGATAAGCCTCATTTATACAAAGTGGATTTGTCAGACGAATTATATCAATTAAAATCTAATATGCTAGAAAAAATACGCGCAAATAAAGCAAATGTTTAAGATTGGAGATAAATATTTTGGATCTATCAAAGAATAAGTATACAAAGCATGAGGTCAACGCTATGATCAATGCTTATAGAGCTGAATATGAAAATTTAATATCCGAACAAAATAATAGGATTAGTGAGCTTATAAAAGAAAATGCAAATATTCGAGCAAAAGAAGATTATATAAATCAAAAGGAAAAACTAATTCTAACGACGCTTGAGCAAGCCGAAAATAATGCTAAAATGCTTGATGAAAAATCAAAATTACAGTATTATTACGAAATGCAAAGGCTTAAACAGTTTGTTGAAAAATGGGATGCTTATTTTAATGATTTGCAAGAAAAGTATCCATTATATTCTTCGGTAAAGCAGGCCGTTGATATAAAGGATAAGGTTATCAAGAGTCAAGAAAAAGAAGCAAGAAAGACTATTTTAGAAATTGATGAGATTTTAAGTAAGCAAAAGGAAAGATTTAATCCGAAGAAAAAGATTGACGAATACATAGCAGCGACTACGGCAAGTGCAAACGGTTTTAATTTGGACGACGTGCTTAACCCAGGTGAACTACAATTGGAGGATTTATGCAAAGAACTAGGACTGATAGAAGAAAACGAATAATTACCGAAAGTTTATTCTTTTTGCTTTTGGGCGGTATTATTTTTATCGATCAAATTACAAAATACCATTTTTCTTCTACGTTGGCTGAGGGGGATAGTCAAGTAATTATAGACGGTTTTTTCTATTTTAGCCATTATAGAAACGAGGGTGGGGCTTGGAGCATTATGTCTAACGTTTCTTGGGCGCAAACCTTTTTTAAGGTGTTAACTGTATTTGCTATTATTGGTTTTGCAGTTTTTTACGTGTATGCGTTTAAGAAAAATTATCGTTGGCTTAAAGTTGCTTTAGTTTTTGTTATTGCTGGTACGATTGGTAATTTTATAGATAGAATATTATTTAATGAAGTTATTGATTTTTTAGGATTTATTTTTTGGGGTTATTATTTCCCTGTATTTAATATTGCCGACTCGTTTTTAGTAGTTGGAACAATCATGATTATAATGCATTTCTTATTTTTTGATAAAGATGCAATTTTTGGAAAAAAAGATGCAAATAAAGAAGTTTCAAATAAATGATTTAGAAAGTTCAAGGGCTGACGTATACTTGGCTGATCAACTCGGTTTTACTCGTTCGCACGTGAAGAAGTTGTGTGACGATGGTCATCTTTTGGTTAACGATAAATTAGCCAAATCTAATAAGATGTTAAAAAACGGAGACGTAGTTCAAATAACTTTACCCGAGAATAAAAATCTTGACACTGAACCTAAAGATATTCCACTTAATATTGTTTATCAAGATCAAGATATTGCCGTGATAGATAAACCACAAGGAATGACCGTTCATGCGGGAAGTGGAACAAATGGCGACACGTTAGTTAACGCTCTTTTATATCATTTGGATAACCTTTCGGGGATAAATGGTGTTATTAGACCTGGGATAGTACATAGAATCGATAAAAACACTTCGGGATTATTAGTTGTCGCAAAAAATGATAATGCGCATTTATCGTTAGCTAAACAGCTTGAAGACAAAACTTGTCATCGTTCATATTTAGCGCTATTAGAAGGTGTGTTAAAAACTGATAGTGGTACTATAAATACTTTTATTGCAAGAAGTGATAAGGATAGAACAAAAATGGCTGTAGCTTCAAATGGAAGGACGGCTATTACCGAGTATAAAGTTATAAAAAGATTTGCTTCCTACACTCTTTGTGAGTTTAATTTAAAAACAGGAAGAACTCATCAGATCAGAGTTCATTCTAAACATATTGGACATCCTATCGTTGGAGATAAAGAATACGGATATAAAAACCAAAAGTTTAATCTAAACGGTCAGTTGTTGCACGCTTATAAATTAGAGTTTGTTCATCCTACGTCGGGAGAAAAAGTTAGCTTTACAAGTCAAATACCTGATTATTTTAATAGGATTTTGAAAGGATTAAAATAAATATGGACGTAAAAACAGTTTTAATGGATGCTCTTGCTATTGATAGGGCGTTAAAAAGAATTTCGCACGAGATTATTGAAAATAATAAGGGTGTTAAAAACGTCGTGCTTTTAGGGATTGCTAAAGGTGGCGTACCTGTGTGTGAAAAACTGGTAAAAAATATCAATGAAATAGAAAAAACTAGTGTTCCTAGTGCAAAATTAGATATAACTCAATATAGAGATGATAATCAAAACAAAGATAATTCATCGACGGTAAATAACGATGTTTGTTCTTTGCAAGGAAAAGACGTTGTTATATGTGATGACGTATTATATACAGGAAGAACCGTTAGGGCTGCAATAGAAGCGATTTTTGCGCTTGGAAGACCGAAAAGTATTCAACTTGCAGTGCTAATTGATAGAGGACATAGAGAACTTCCTATTCGTGCTGATTACGTAGGGAAAAACGTTCCTACTTCTAAAGAAGAAATAGTTTGTGTTGAAATGTCTGGTGGTAAAAAATCAGTAATATTGTGTAAATAAAGAAAAAAGGACGGAAAAATTGTGGCAAAACCATTGGTTGCAATAGTCGGAAGACCAAACGTTGGTAAATCGACATTTTTTAATAAAGTAGTAGGTAAAAAAATTTCAATAGTAGAAAACTTTCCTGGTGTTACTAGGGATAGATTATATGCTGATGCTGAATGGTGTGGCAATTATTTTACTTTGGTTGATACAGGTGGCTTGGAATTAAAGTCTACTGACGAGATGTGGAGACATATCCAAAAGCAAGCCGAAATAGCAATAGAAACTGCCGACGTAATTATTTTATTTGCCGATGCGAAAACGGGGCTAAACGCTTCTGATGAAGACGTTGCAATGAAGTTGAGAAAATCGGGAAAGCCTATCGTTCTTGCGGTAAATAAATTAGATAATTACAATCCTGAAAAATTATTTGAATTTTATAATTTAGGATTAGGTGAGCCGTTTGGTATTTCTGCTGAACACGGCACGGGGATTGGCGAACTTCTAGATGAAGTAGTTGATAAATTTAAGACTGTTGGTTATAATAAGGACACTTCGTCTATTCATTTGGCAGTGGTCGGAAAACCTAATGCTGGTAAATCGAGTTTATGTAATAAATTACTAGGGTTTGATAGGACGATTGTGTCTGACATAGCGGGTACTACAAGGGACGCA
>SVHP01000051.1 GCA_015055735.1 Clostridiales bacterium
CGTTTGCACTAAATCCAATTTGTGGCAATGCTGTTGTAGCATTATCGAAGTTAGTCATCTTTTTATTAACCCATATATTTATCCAATAATAATCAGCACTTACAGGTCTCTCAAAAGCAGTAAATACTTTGAAATCAGTTGGTGCAGACGTCGAGAAAGTCCAATCATCACCTTCATAATAAGTTACACCTTCTAGTAGTATTTTTTGTCCAAAAGAAGAGCCTGCTGGAAATGCTAATTCAGCATATCCGAAAGGACGCCCGGTATAAATCTTAATTGCATTATTTGCAATTTTTGTTATTGCTGCACCACCAGAAATAGAAGCTAATTTAGTTCCATTGATAGTCATATTATTTAACAAATCAACCATATAGTCTTTTTCTGTATTAACAGCTATTTTACTATGAGTAGAAGCAAGAACACCACCTTGTAGAGTTGAATCATCAAAAATATCCTTATCAAAAGTTACATTATATTCACTTCTATAACTTAATGAGTCACAAGAATTATAACCATGCATAAACGTTTTTTCTACTTTAGTGATTGAAACAACGTCTTCTACAGGAACAAACTTTGATTGAACCGACCAATCCGTCACTTTAGACTTGTTAGCCAAAATAAAAGTTTGAGTTTCTTTTAAAGCATCGTTTTCATCATCAGAAATATTAAATCCCTTATTGAATACTAAAGTTAACGGATCTGATAATGCATTGAAAGCATCGGTTTTAAAATATGGATTTAAACCTAATAAATATTTTGCATCGTCCCAATAGTTATTCCAATCAACTGTTAATTGTCCACCATAAGTTAATGGAATATCATTTAATGTTACTAAATTTAGACCATTAGGTTCGCCGTAATGATTAGGATCTACATAACTCTTGGTTGACCAAATTGAAATTCTTGGACCACTTCCATTTGGCATAGTATAAACTGCAAATATCTTCTTTTCTGGTTCAACAGTTGTGAAAGAACCATCGGTTTCTTCATATAAAACAACGTTCTCTGCTAAAGCTTTACCATTTACGGTTAAACCTGCATCAAAAGTAAACTTTGTAAACCCAATTGGATCGCCTACATGAAGTTTAATAGTGTCATTTGCAACTTTTGATATAGCTACACCATAATTTTGTATTGTAGAACCATTGAGAGCTGCATCTTTATTAATTTTTATTTTTGACAACATATTCGTAACGTCATCGTTAGAAATAGTTGCACTTACTGAGCCAAAATTAGTTGCATATGCAAAAGCACCCACGGCATCTTCATCAGTGAAAACATTTTCACTAAACTGTATGGTATATTCAGTACGCATACCATATTCATCAATATTATTATAAAAATGAATAAAGGTTTGTTTAACTTCTACAATTTGCAAAGCGTCGTCTGCTTGTGTTAAGTTAGCTGTACCAAATGTTAGCCCCATTCCAAAGCATAAAAGCGATAGGAATAAGGTTATTGAAAGTAAAAACTTTCTGCTACTTTTTTTCATAATTTTTCTCCTTTTTCTAGATTTTATATTTAAAGGTAATAGAGATAAAATTACCTTTAATATCTTGTTAGTTCGTGCTGTCAAGCCGTTATAAAAACGGCTTAACAAACACTCTATATAAGAATTTATCCTATATTTAGTTTAATACTATACAAGCACCTTCTCCAGCCGCAAAAGTGAGTTCAATTACGTTGCCTGTTACCGTATATTCTTGCGCTCTTTGAATAACAGTTGCTTTATAAACGTCGTCTAAATGAATATAAACTTTAGCGTTATCGTTTTGAACCGAGTTATTCACTGCGTAAAGCATTGTTCTACCTTGATAGTTGAAACATCCTGTTATTGAGTTATCGCCCGTAATATGAGTCACTTCTCTAAACTTACCACCGACTACGTCTGGTAAATTCATTTCAATTGCAGGAATTTCACATTTATTAGTAGAGTCTGGTTTTCCACTCTTAACTTGAATTAATCCTTTATAAACACTCTTCATTAAGATATGGTCACACGCTTTCGTTTGCATATTTGCCTTTTGAGCGTGATACCAAGGCTCAAGTTTTTGACCTGCCCTTCCTACCAACGCACCACAACTTTCAGTTGTACTTGGTGATTCAGGTGGAATATTGTATGGATACCAAGTATAACCTTTAGCGCCAAAAGCAAGAGCAGTACTTACTTGCCATAAGCATTCTCCTTCGGTTGGAACTCTCCATCCACTGTTTTTACCACCCCATTCGCCACCAGCTTGCATAAACGTCCAGAAAGGAACGCCATATCTTTGCGAATACTCTCTAACCTTTGAGTAGTTTTCCATAATGTCAGTTCTAATATAGAATGGTTCGTTAGTAGTAAATGGATAGGTATCGTATGAATAATAACCTAAAGATGGGAATGATTCAAACCAAGCAGTCATATAACCGTCGATATCCATTGCTGCTTCTTCAGCCGTTCCGTTAGGACCACCACCAAACCAGTTTGATGGGCATTGATATGAGTTTGAGTTCATATACAATATCTTATTATCGTCAAAAGTTGCATTGAAGTATTCTAGAATCTTTTGCATTTGTGGGAACATATTTGCAAACGGTTCATCTCTACCTTCAAGACCTGCAAATGCAGGAGAACTTGAATAGATACTTACTCTTTCTTGATATTCTTCTAACGTTACGTTCAAATATCTACTTGGATCGTCAGCCGTCTCGTCGTCTACTTCATAGAGATAAGTGTCTTGTACGAAGTACATAACGTCGTTATTATCAGCATAACGTAGTCCGTCTAAAACGTCTTGAGCGTTGATTTTATAGTCAGAGTTCATACCAGTTACAAAGTTTAAGCCACAGTCACTTACTTGTTTATAGTGATAATCGGTAATTTGTGATGGCATGTAGTTGCCATTATAACCGAATCCTGCTGTTGGCCCTACGTAACCACCGATTGGCATTACTTCGTCACCGAATCTATCAAAATAATATACGTCCGGTTGTTCTGGTGCCGTTAGTTTTGCCGATGCAACCTTTGGAGCACAACCCGTTGCCGTAAATAACATTACGGCAGCGCCAATTAAACTAATTAATCTTTTATTCATGGTCTTTTCTCCTTGCTTTTATCATGCGCATAGCCACACAGCCAAGTAAAACTAAAACGAATGCTTCGCTAACTGCATTAATACTTGAAACACAACCACTTGCATCAGCATTCCCTTTTGGTTTATAATCTTCTGAATTACTGTTATCAACGTAATTAAAGTCAGTTGGTAATTCGATTTTACTCGTTGCATAAACTTGATCAGTAATTAAAGTTGGCTTGTTGTCAAGGTTATTTACGATAATATTGTCGGCAGTAAAGTAACCACATGATGCACCTTCACTAGTTACAGGTACGTAATAGTTACAACCCATGGTGGTAATACCTACGTTTCCAGTAAGCGTCTTTTTCATTTCGATATTTAACGCTTTACCGTTACGGTCTTGATTACACCATTCGGTTTCCCCTACGTACTTAACGTATAATTTTACGTTGGTATCTTCTACCTTGATTTTGAATTGTAAAACTTTATCAGCGTTTGCATTTGCCCAGAAATCATAGTGGTCAGATAATTCCCAACTCATGTTCATACCGTTACCGGTTGCACGAATAGTTACAGGAACGTCTTTACCGTCTTTTTGCGCTCTATCCCAAGTTTTGATATCGGTTGGTGCTTCAATGTATACGAAAGGATATTGAGAACCAACACCTAAACCAACTTTGTGAGATGAACTTGTTACACCCCAATAATAACCTATAAGTGATGAAATAGGATAGTTTTTATTACCTACTGCGTCGGTTATTACGTCTCTACGAATATCGTCGATATCCATTTGCATTTCAAAGTTTGAATATTGCTTTTGGGTAACGAAACCTGTGTTATAAGCACAGTTTTCAAACATCAATTTACCGTCTCTTACGTAAGCTGAGTTGGTCCACATATTCATGTATGGCGAATACATTAAATTCCATTCGTTTTTATTGTATGAATTTGATTCGTCAATATTAGGTGTTGTTGGATCGTCTTCAAACGTTAAGTTAATATTCGTATTTTCAGGTCTACTATAATATTTGTTTGCAACGGTAAGTTTTTGAATTTCAGTACTTAAATTAGTATTTGCACCGTTTAATACAAAGCCCATGAGTTTTGCAACGTACGCTTCGTTTGCATTTACTGATTGATAAACGTTATCTCCACAAACGTCAAGGGTTAATTTGCCATTGTAGTCTATTTTTAAATAAACTTCAGCAAAACCTTCTTCATTTACACTAATGCTTTGTTTTTCAATTAATGAAGTTGCAACGTTCTTTTGATGATAGGTTTCAACGTTCACGTATACGTTAGCGCCTTCCTTTGTAAAATAGGTATAAGTCGTTTTTTCGTTACCAAACGCAGCGTTTGAACGCTTTTCAAAACCCGTTACTACACCAAATTCAGCACCGTCGTCTAGTTGGTTAACCTTAACGTTAAATTCGATTTCAACAAAAGAATCGAACGCATCAGTCGTATCGTTAAGAGTTAAGTTCTTTGATAAAATAAGTGGTTTACCTGATGGGAAATTTCCACCCTTTTTATCGTCGCCAAAATGAAGAGTTGCTTCAAAACCGAAGAATGATGCTAGAGTTTGGTTTGTCTTATACATCGTCCAGTTAGAAACGTTTTGTTCATTAAATTGGTTAAAAATAATTTCGTTTCCATTGTTGATAGTTGAAATTTTGAATTCTGAAATAACAGCGTTATTTATTGCGCCTATTGATTCAGAGAAACACATACCAACGTATGGGTGTGTGTTTGGAGCAAATTGACGCATGGTGTTATCTTTAACTTTAATAATAACTTGACCTGCATCAGTTGAACCAAGATCCTTCTTTGTAACCGTAATGTTACCAGCATTATCAATATCAAAGATTAAAGTTGTATTGACGATTTTCGTTTCGCCTTCGTTGATTAAAACGTTGGCATCGTAGTAATTATATTGTGTTCTTTGTGGTATTAGATTGTTGTTCCCGTCATAAAAAGCCGTTGATTGACCTTTCATCGTAGCGAACAACAAGCCTTCGCCAGGTTGGAACATGAAGAATAAACCGTCCGAATTGGTGTTATTTCTATCATAGATACTATCGATAACGCCTTCGCCTTGAGTTTTGATGTTATATGCAAAACCAAACCAACCTGGAGGGGTGGTCGTTGCGTTTGCGCCGTAATCCATTTCTACGATATCAAGTTGAATCCTTAAATTATCGCCTGATACTGGAACTGTTGACTTTAACGACGATCCACCCGTTGGTGATTTTACAATATACACTGGAGTTGGGTTTGAATTGAACGAAACACCGTTAAATCCACCCATCATATACCAATCAGCTGTATCTAAATACTTACTACTGAAATCTTCTTCGATTATCGTATCGTAAGTATTACCAGCTTTTGCCGTATTAACATTATTAGAGATTGATAATGCACCAAAACATATTATGGCAAGAATTATCAACGTCACTAACATATGTTTTCGTGTGTTATTATAAGTCATTCTTTATCTCCTTTAGCCTGCTAGTCCTGCACCTTGTAAATATACTTCCCATTGAGCCATTAATCTTGTCCAAGCGTGATCTAAATATTGAGTTACGTTCTTTCTTTGTGTTTCGGTTGGGTTAGTAAACCAGTATTCTGCAGTACCTGCACCGTTTATATCTAACCATTCGATTAATCCTGCTTTATATCTTAATGGGTGCTTATAATCGTTTGGTGTAAAGTAATCGTTGTTTTGTGATATTTCGAATACACTTTGTGCAAAACTTGTCCAGTTGCTCTTATCGATAGAATTAACGATAGTTGGATCGTCAAACGAGAAGCTTAAGAAAGTTCTTTGTGTTTCAGCAAATATCTTCATACCCTTATCAGAGAACATGAATTTTAAGAAATCTTTCGCCAAGTCTTTTGCTAGTGCATAAGATGGAACTGCGATTGTTGATGAAGTTGCTTGTCCTGAATCAGCAAATCTTGCAGCTCTTACGATTTCAACTTCGCCGTCAGTTGCCCAATCAGGTTTTGCTGCTACACCGTCAACAAAATCAATAAGTTCACATAAGTGTGTCTCCGTTTGGTGACCTGCATCTAATTTATTTGCAATTGCACTCAATACAGGCGTTCTCATCATCTTAAAGTTATTCATTATACTAACGTCAAAACCATCAAGTTTTTCTAATTCTGTTTCTAAGAAACCACCACATGGGTACATCAAAGCAACTTCGCTTTCAATAAAATCGGATTGAATAGTCATATAATCTTGTTGAGTATTTGACGTAGCGTGAGTTGCATTAGGTTGAGCGATAATGTTATACAATGCGGTTAATGCAAGATTCATACCTTCTGTTTGATATTCAGATTGTTGTGGATTTTTAATATCGTTAACGTTTGCAACGTTCCAGAAGTCTTTCATACCTTGTGGACCTTCCCATTGAGCCCACCAAGTTTGTGCAGCATCCATCCAATAACCAGGATAGTGAATAAGTGGAGTTGCAGGTTGATTGTTTACAACCTTACCATCACGTGTACCTTTATATGGCGTATTGTCTTGAATTTCTACAACGAGTCCAATCATTTCGTCTGTCGTTCTTGGAACTGACAACCCGTATTCATTGAACAATTTAGCGTTGTAAACGATACCAGAAGCTCCGTTAGCAAATGATAGTGCATAATATTGATCATCACTTTCATCAGCAGTTGCATTATCGTAAACCAAAACGTCTAAAAACTTATCACCAATTTTTTCACCGATAGTTTTGCTTTCGCCAGGAACTGTATATTCTACAACTTCGTTAAGTGATTCTAACAATGGATTTGATGCATATTGACCAGTAACGTAGTCTAAGTATTTTGGTCCATAAGCAAAGTATAAATCTGCATTGTTAGCGTCAACGCCGGTAGTAATAGTGTTATAGAATGCACTTGTTCCTGATTGACCTGATTTTGCATCAATGTTGATAGCAACGCCAGAGTGTTCCTTTTTATACTCTTCAGCAAGTTTTTCTACCCACTTCGTTCCATAACCAGAGTTCCACATAACGATGTCCAAAATCTTGCTTTGGTCTGTTACTTCGTTACCCTCTGAGTCCGTTGGCCCATTTGAGCTTGGTGTACAACCTATTACCATTACTGATAATAATAGGCATAAGATTAGTGAAATTACCTTCTTCATAATAAATCCTCCTTTATTATTAATTTCTCTACGTTGTGTTTTTTAGAGAAACATGAATTACTTATAAAAATTTTAACCTTTCAAACCGCCTGCGACGGTGTTTGACATAATCGTTTCTTGGAACGATAAGAATAATATTATAATTGGAATCAATGAAATTACAATTGCAGCATATAGAATATGTGGATTACCTTTAGATTCTTCATCATATCTAAATATACCCACTGCAAGTGTTGGCATATCTTTCATATAAAGTAACGGTCCCATATAATCGTTCCAAACGCCGATAAATGCAAGAATATATAGCGATAAGATTGCAGGAACTGCTTGTGGCAACATTATTCTTAAGAATATTGTAAAATCTCCTGCCCCGTCTATTAGTCCTGCTTCAGCATAACTCCATGATACGTTTGCAAAGAAACCATATAATACTATAAAGTTAAAGCCAAAACCACTAGTAAACGTTAATAGAATTAAAGGCGAGTTATCTATACCTAATTCCATTATTAACTTATAAGATGCAGGCAACGAACCAATAATCGGCAACGTCATTACGACGATTGCTATAAAATATATCGCATTACGTCCCCAAAACTTATATTTTGATACTACGTACGCTAATGTCGTTGCGCAAGAAATTTGTATAAGAGTACCGAAAGCCGAATACCACAAACTGTTAAACATAAGTTTAAGCATGTTATTCCCTGGCCCTAAAACCTCTTCCATTTTAGTAAATGCTAAAGTATAGTTCTTAAATTGAAGTGGTAGTTCTGGCCAAGCGAACGGAGTATTTCTTAAATTTGGTCTTGATCTTAAACTTGAAGAAAGAGCCCAGCCTAGCGTGTATAAAATAGTTGCCGTATAGCAAACAAACAAAATAAACGCTATTGCAAATACAACTTTTTGTGATGTCGGCATTCTTTTAAAGCTATTATTTTTTACTTTCAACTTAGTATTCAATTGCATCTTGCCACCTCTCCATACCTTTTTTAACCGTGAATACGATTGGTATCGATATCATAGTGAAGAAGATACCAACTGCTGCTGCATAATTCTTATTACCTGCTGCATTTTCAGTTTGTTGGAATATGTAGTAGGAAATAGTAGTCGTATCCGCACCACCTTTTGTGAACAAGTGTATAGGACCACTTGAAGTAAATATTCCAACGAACGCCATTACTACTATGGTTGTAAACGTTGGCCAAATTAACGGCAATATTATAGAAATTATTTCTCTTCCCCAAGATACGCCGTCTAACTGACTTGCTTCTAGAACGTCTTCAGGAATTCTTGCCATAGCGCCTGTAAATAAAATTAAGTTTGTACCAAAACCCGTCCAAATACAGAATATTATTATTGCGCTAGTTGCGTACTTTGGATCAGTAAAGAAAGAAATTGGCACATATTCGTCTAGTCCAGCAATTTGTTTAAATAACTGAGCGATAGGCCCCATATCTATCAATAGATTTTTATATAGCGTAACGAGTATTACCTGAGAAATAATCGAAGGCATAAAGAACATTACCCTAAAAAATCTAAATCCCCAAATCTTCTTATACAAGAAATATGCTATTATTACTGTTAACGGCAAAAGAATTAAAACTGACGTTAAAAAATAATACATAGTATTCGTTAAATACACTAACATTTCTTTTTGTGGTGTATTAAAAAGTTGATCCCATACTAATTTAAAGTTATTAAACGATAACGAACCATCAGCGTTTTGGAACGCCATTAATATTGAGTTAAAGTTTACGTAACAATAAAAAATCAAAAAGTTTAGTATTGGTACTATAATCATTAGGATTATAAATATACATCTTTTAATTTTTGCGCCACGTAAGTCTCGTCTTAACGCCATGTCGTTTTGCGACATTGTATTTGTCTGACTCATTTGTCTCCTCCTATGCGTATACAATACTTAACTGCTTTTTCAAGAATATAGCCACCTTTTTCTTTAGAATATCTTAATCCGTCGGTAGTAAATCTATCATCGCAAACTAAAACACCGTTTTTATCAGGACAAAAAATATTAATTTTATCGCCTGTGTAGTCAACTAAAATTTCCGAATCTTTTAACGGCAATTTTGCTGAATAATTAAACTTTGCTAAATAAGGTTTTATACTATATTCTTCATAACCTATATCGTTTGGCATTAATCCAACTACGTATTTTGCTAACAAATACAGTGGACCTGCGCCCCATGAATGACATAAGCTTTTGCCATATTTTCTGCCATACATTGCATATTTTTCACCATCTTTTTGGTTAGGATCATATCTTTCCCAAAAAGTAGTTGCGCCTTCATCAATCATGCCTCCCCAGTAATAATTCATGTAATCAATTACGTAATCAATATTACCCGTTTCAGCAATAGCGCACAATTCGAAAAATTTCATAAATGGCGTATAAATTTCATAAAACTCAGAATTTGTCATGGATTTTGAAATTCTAGTTTTTTGCTCATCATCGGCAAAATCACATAGAACGGCAAATATGTTTCCATATTTAGTCTTTAAGGTATGCGCAGTGTCGTGATAATAACCACC
>SVHP01000052.1 GCA_015055735.1 Clostridiales bacterium
TTCGCCTAAGGGCGAACACGCAACCTTTGGTCGCTCGCTCCTAATTCGAATCCCTATTAGTACACAAACAAAAAACCTAAACCAATCTTTGGTTTAGGTTTTCCGTGGCGGAGGGCGAGGGATTCGAACCCCCGTGGGCTTGCACCCAAACGGTTTTCAAGACCGCCTCGTTATGACCGCTTCGATAGCCCTCCGTATATTTTATTCAGTTTTTTGCATACATGAATGCACCGTGCCGAATCACACGGCACGATACATTGTATATTATTTTGAAAAATTATGCAAGCATATTTAAGTGCTTTTTTGATTTATTTTTAAAATTTCTAAAATTATTTTAAGTCCGAATACCTTATGAGTTCTACGTCGGACTGAGCAAACAACTGTAACGCAAACTCATCTGGGTATCCGTTTTTATAGATAACTCTCTTAACCCCAGAGTTTATTATCATTCTAGTACAAATCACACAAGGTTGATGTGTAACGTACATGGTTGCCCCTTCCAAACTAACGCCGAGTTTTGCTGCCTGAATAATTGCATTTTGTTCGGCATGAACGGCATAGCAAACTTCTTGCATAGTGCCACTTGCAATATTTTTAACCCTTCTTAAACATTCGCCACGCTCTGCGCAACTCATAATTCCACTAGAAGCGCCGTTATATCCAGTCGTTAAAATTCTCTTATCTTTAACTACCACTGCACCAACGTGTCTATTCTCTTGATAGCAACTCGACCAATCGGCAACAGTTTCAGCTAAGCTCATAAATCTTTCATCCCATTTATCCATAGAATTCCCCTTTTGTATATTAAATTTTATCTTTTTTCACCATTTTTTCCAATTCTTTAATAAAAGAAGTGGTATCGGTAAACGAACGATAAACTGATGCAAATCTAACGTATGCAACTTCATCGATGCTCTTCAAGCCTTCGCAAACCATTTCGCCCAATTCTTTGCTCGTTACTTCTTGCGCTAACGAATTGTAAATCTTCTTTTGAATATCATCTACTAGTTTATCAATGGTAGCCGGAGAAACAGGTCTTTTTTCACAAGCCTTAATGATCCCGTTTTTAATTTTATTTGGATCAAAAACTTGTCTTGCGCCGTTAGTTTTTACTACAAAAATAGGTGTACTTTCAACAGTTTCGTAAGTAGTAAAACGCTTTCCACAATTAGTACACTCTCTCCTTCTTCGGATAATAGTTCCATCTTCGCCAGAGCGTGAGTCGATGACCTTACTATCCAAGCAACCACAATACATACACTTCATAATTCACCTTCCAAAATTTTTTATTAAAAAACGGATAATTTATCATAAAAATTGCAAATTCCGTTCAAAATACTAATAGGAATACACTATGCCCACTCTATTTTATTTGATTACAATAACCTATATTATTGCCATAAACCTTTACGGTATCCTTTTATTAAAATTTCAAAAGAAAGCCCGAGAAAATGGCGACGAAGAAAATATCGGAATTAGCGACACAAAACTTCTTCTTGCCGGTCTATTAGGCGGTGCTATCGGCATATTTATATTTATGTTTATTCTTAAATACCGTCTTAAAAGCCTATTTATGATGGTTTTAATACCCGTATTTATCTCTATAAACATCTACATTTTTATAATCATATTTAATAGTGGTTTTGGCGTCTTTATATAATGACTTATCCAACAAAAGTTATATCGTTTACAAACTTTTAATAGCGTTTGGTAACTGAGTTATAATTTCGCTAGCCGTAACGGTAAATTCACAGTCTTGTTTTTGAGCGAGCTCTCCTGCAATACCAAAAACGTACGATGTAGCAGTCACTCCTTCAAGAAGGTCGTCAGTACGTGCCAAAAGCCCAGCCATAAACCCACTTAAAAGGTCTCCACTACCACCTTTTGCCATTGCGCTACAACCAGTGGTATTTAGGTAGATTTCATTTCCGTCAGTAATAACGCTAACAGCACTCTTAACCACGAGAACCACTTCGTATTCTTTTGCAAAATCTACTGCAAGTTTTATTAAATCGTTAGAAATTTGCCTTTTATCAAGTTGTACAAGTCGTGAAAATTCGCCTACGTGTGGCAATAGGACGACCTTACAACTTTTATTTTTTAATATTTCTTTGCCGTATTTACTTAATGCGTTAAGCCCATCGGCATCTATTATTAGTTTTCCCTTGTAGTTTTTTAATAAATATTTAATAGTTTGGTAAGTTCCTTGTCCGTCAGTCATTCCCATACCTATTGCAATACTTTGACAATCGAGCATTTTATCTAGTGTTTCAGTATCTAAAATAATGCTTTTTCCGTCGTCGCTAATAGGAGTTAAAATACATTCTGGAACTTTGCCAACGTAAGCATTAAATAAACTTGATGGAACAGTTAAATAGGAATATCCCACCCCCGATTTCAACGAACAAAGTGCGTTCATTGATATCAATACGCTTCCCGTGTAATATAAACTTCCACCAATAACACAACTTTTCCCAAAGCAACCTTTATGAACGTTTCTATTTCTAGGTTCAAAAAGTTTCAAAGCATCTCTATTATCTATTCGTTTAACGAAATTTTCATCCCAAACGCTAATACCTATATCCGAGCAAACGACTTCGCCCGAATAATCTATACCGTCACCCAAAAAATGACCGAGTTTATATTCTTGGATTGCAATAGTTAAATTGGCTTTAACTGCAACGCCCATAACCTTTCCGTTATCGCCGTTTATACCGCTAGCGATATCGCAAGAAACTACAAAAGCTTTTAAGGCGTTAATCTTTTCAATTATAGTCTTGTACTTACCTTGAACTTCTTTGTTTAAGCCCGTTCCAAATATACAATCGACCACTATATCGTACTGTTTATCAAAAACTTGCAAAAGTCCGTTTTCAACGTTAAATACAGTCACTGAGTAACCGTGAATCTTTGATAAAATATCAGCAACGACCAAACCGTCTTGTCCGTTATTGCCTTTACCCACGCAAACGAGAACTCTACCACCAAAAAACCTTTTCTTAATTTGATCAGCAACTGCCGTGCCTGCACGCAATACGAGTTCTTCTTTTGATACGCCAAGTTTTTCAATGGTGAACTCGTCGGCCTGGCGCATTTGCGCAACTGTTAAAATTCGTTCCATTTAGTCGTTCTCCTTAAAACTAGCTAAGGCGTAAGTGGCTTCATCGTAAGAAAAACCACGACCAATCAAATATCTATATGCTTTTGCGATTGTTTGCTTATCGATTTGTTTATTCCTTAAATATTTTTGCGCTACTGCCTTGGCGTTTTCTTTATCGTCTATCTCAACGTCCAAATAAGCCGATGAAATGTCTTGTTTTTTTACGCCTTTCATCATTAATTTATACTCGATAAGGCGTCTACCTTGCCCTTTACTAACGCTCTCTATATACCGTTTTGAATATTCTTGGTCGTTAATATAGTCGTATTCTTTGAGTTTATCCACGCAATAATAAGCGACTTGTTCTGAATAACCTTTTTGCATCAAATAATCTTTGACTTGCCTTTTTGTCTTTAGGTTTTTAGAGATATAGTCGGTCGCTTTAATGAGCGCTTCTTTTTTTTGATTTTCAAAAACTATTCTATTTAGTTCTTCGCTATCTATTTCCATACCTACTTTAAGTCTATTTAGCATAACCGTTTCAACAGTCATTGCACAAAAAAACTCTCCGTCCAAAAAAAGATTGCATCTTTTCTTATTTTTAGTTTGTACAGAAATATTAGTTATAGTAGGCATAAATCACCCAAAATCATAATAATCAATACCTTTTTCTAGATAGTTAATCTTTCCATTAAAGGCATCTATTAATTTTTTCTTAAAATTATCTAAATAATCGTCTTTGACGGCAACTTCCACCTTTACGACGTTGCCAAAATCAGTTTTCAAAGTGGCTACGTTTTGGTCGTTAAGCAGTTTTAACAGTCTTGAATAACCTTCGTATTCGGGGCTAATTTCTAGCAAGTATGCACTACACATTTTAGAAATCTTTGCCAAATTCAAACATTCGGCAACCGAACCACCGTACGCCCTAGTTAAACCACCAGTGCCTAATTTTATTCCACCAAAATACCTTGTAACAACGGCAACTGTCTTAAAAATACGCTTATTCTTAAGCACTTCTAACATCGGAAGACCAGCAGTCCCCTGTGGTTCACCTGCATCTGAAAACTTTTGAACCAAGCCTTTATCGTCGGCAATATACGCATAACAATTATGATTGGCTAAAGAATGACGTTTTCTTATCATTTCAACGTATTCTTTAGCTTGTTCTTCATTTTCTACACCTTTTATATTGCATATAAATTTCGAACGTTCAATCACTATCGTATTTTCTTTTTCTTCTTTTACTGTAAAAAATTCATGACTCATTTTACAATGACTTTAATGTGAACTTTTTTACCTTTATGTAAAATAAATTCTTTATTTTCCAAAGATTTTTCAGGTATTTTACCGAACGGATCGGTAATTTTTTGCTCGTCGATAGAAACACCGCCACCTTCGATAAGACGTTTTGCTTCGCCCTTTGATTTTGCTTGCCCAACACTTACCAACAGGTCTGCGACAGTAACGATATCACTTGTTATTTCAGCTGATGGCATATCTTCACTATTGCCACCACCGAAAGCTGCACGTGCTTGTCTTTGCGCATCTAACGCCTTTTCTTCGCCGTGAACGAGTTTTGTAACTTCAAAAGCAAGTCTTTCTTTTGCTTTATTCATTCTTTCGTCGTTATACATTGTCAACTCTTTAATTTCATCCATTTCCATAAAGGTCAACAATCTCATACATTCTTCAACCTTAACGTCTTCTACGTTACGGAAATATTGATAGAATTCGTAAGGCGTAGTCTTGTTTTCATCAAGCCATAGAGCGCCTTTTGCCGTCTTACCCATTTTCTTGCCTTCACTAGTTAAAAGTAAAGTAAAGGTCATAGCGTAAGCGTCTTTCTTTTCCTTCTTTCTAATCAAATCTGCACCGGCAAGCATATTGCTCCATTGGTCGTCCCCACCGAGTTCTAGAACAACACCGTAGTCTTGATATAATTTCAAGAAGTCATAGCCTTGCATTAACATATAGTTAAATTCAAGGAAAGATAGACCTTTTTCCATTCTAGTCTTAAAACATTCTGCAGAAAGCATTCTATTTACTGAAAAATGCACGCCGATATCACGCAAAAACTCTACGTAATTCAAATTCAAAAGCCAATCGGCGTTATTCGCCATAATGGCTGCATTTTCACCTTCAAATCTAATAAATCTAGCCATTTGCTTTCTAAAACAAGCGCAGTTATGCTCGATAGTTTCTCTCGTCATCATAGAACGCATATCGCTTCTACCAGAAGGATCGCCTATCATTGCAGTACCACCACCTATTAAAGCGATTGGTTTATGTCCATAACGTTGCATCCACGCCATAGCCATAATTGGAATATAGTGACCGATATGCAAACTATCAGCCGTTGGGTCAAAACCGATATAAAACGGAACGCTTTCGTTCGCTAATAATTTATATAAATCTTCTTCGTAAACCGTTTGTTTTATGAAGCCCCTTTCTTTTAATACGTCAAAAACATTTTTACCCATGACACACCTTTTAAGCAATTATTTCCTTTATTTCAAACGAATCTTTGATAATTTGTTTACCTTCATTTAACGATTTAATATCGCCGTTTGCAAGCATTTGAGCGAGCAAGTTGCCAGTTGCAGTCGCTTCGATTGGACCTGCAACAACCTTTCTCTTTGTAGATTTTGCCGTCAATTCGTTAAGAAGAACGTTTTGGCAACCACCACCTACTATATTGATTTCGTTAAATTTAACGCCTGTGATATCTTCGATTTGTTCAACGGCTTTAGCGTAACATTCAGCCAAACTTTCATAAACGCAAAGAACTATTTCGCCTACGGTATTTGGAACTTGTTGACCTGTCTTTTTACAGTAATCTTTAACTGCATTTATCATACTGTCAGGCGAAAAGAAAGATAGGTCGTTTACGTCAACTATACTATGGAAATTCTTAACTTTCTTAGCTTCGTCAACGAAATCAGTAAAGCTATATTTGTCGTTATATTCTTTTTTAATGCATTGAATCATCCATAATCCCATGATGTTCTTTAAGAATCTTACGCTCTTGTTATATCCACCTTCATTAGTAAATCCCGACTGATTTGCTAAGTCCGAAGTATTTTCGTTAGGAGTTTCAATTCCCATCAACGACCACGTTCCACTTGAGATATATAATGGAAGATTTGGATTAGGAACGGCCATAACTGCGCTTGCAGTATCGTGAGTTGCAGGAAGGTAAACGTTAGCGTCGAAACCAACCTCTTGTTTAATTTCATCCTTAAGTCCACCAACTAAAGTTCCTGGCAATGAAAGTGGCTTAAACAAGTCTTTATTAAAGCCCAATTTTTCTATAATATCCATATCCCACTCACGAGTTTTTGCATTTAAAAGACCGGTAGTTGAAGCGTTAGTGTATTCGTTCTTCTTTACCCCCGTCAATAAGAAATGCAAATAGTCAGGCATCATTAAAAAGGTTTTTGCATTTTCAAGTTTTCCAGACTTTTTATCGCAATATAATTGATATATCGTGTTAAATACTTGTTTTTGAATACCCGTTCTTTCATAAGTATCCTTTTCAGAAACTATTGAGTGAACCTCATCTATAACAGCAAGCGTTCTTTCGTCACGATAAGAATAAACTTCATCGATTAATTTATCGTTTTCATCGAGTAAGGCATAGTCAACACCCCAAGTATCAATACCGATAGCAACGGGAATCTTGCCTATTTCTTTACATTTTTTAAGACCTTCAACAATACTACTAAATAAGCCTTTATCGTTCCATACTAACTTATCGCCTTTCTTTTCAGCGCCGTTCTTAAAACGATAGATTTCTTCAAGCATCATTTTGCCATCTTCTAACCAGCCCAAAATATGTCTACCACTAGACGCGCCTATATCGATTGCAAGATAATATTTCCTTTCCATTATAAATACCTCTCTTTATTATTTAAAATTTTATCCTATTTATTATATAATAAATAGAATTTTATGTCAACGATAAAAGTAAAAAAGATTAGGAAAACACAAAGATTTTACAAGACAAAAAGAGCAAGTAAAAACCTGCTCTTTTTCTTACGTTTTGTCTTATTTTTATAAAAATACACTCCATTATGCGTGACATAAACACAGTAAAAATAACCATTGTATACATGACGTTTTATCACTTCGGTATATTAGCAAAATTCTTTATCCTTTTTGCCCTTAACGCTATCTTAACTTCATACTCGCTCCCCACTTTTTGCAATATCAACTGTGGAGAAACTCGAAAATCAAAATATTCTTTTAGAACTTTTTCAACGTCTAAACAAACTAATTGAACGAAATTATTTGTCGTCACTACCCTATCGTTTTCAAGCATTGTTTGAAATCTTAATAATTGATTATTTTTTTCTTTCATATCGTCCTTTTTAAATACCCCCTAATACTCCCAAAAAATCCCGAATACTTACTTGTTGCGTCAAATATTTTTCTCGTTCCTTTAACTACGTTATTTGCAAGTATTTTATACGCCCTACCCGAATCAGACCTATTTGGAAGTTTATAACCACTAGTTAAAAACACACTATCTTCCTCAGGTAGCACGCCTTTTAATTCAACTTTCAATAATTGCTCTATATCTTTTGGGCGCATCATTTTATCGCTTAATATCAAATCGCCCCTAACTCTATTCACTACAAGCCCCAAATATTCTAATTTATAACTGCTAAGCACAGAAATAGTTTTGTCGGCATCTCTTAAACAAGGCAAACTTGGCGTTGCAACTACTAGAGCATGATCGGCACAAGATACTGCACGATGAAAACCTAAATCTAAGCCAGCAGGACAATCTATTATTATATAGTCAAACATAGGCGAAAGATTTTCTAAAATCAATTTTATACTTTGCCCACTGATCGCACCTATATCATCTACACCAACCGACGGCAATACGTACAAATTCTTTTTCTCCCCACATTCTATTATTGCTTGTTTTGGCCGACACCTTCCTTTTATTACGTCAATTATATCAAAAGTTACCCTACTTTCAACGCCCATGACGACGTCTAAATTATTCAAACCAAAATCAACATCTACTAAAAGTACTTTTTTTCCAAAATGCGCTAACGCAATACCGAGATTTGCAGTAACAGTCGTTTTTCCTACACCACCTTTTCCAGACGTAATAACTATTTTTTTTGCCACTTTGCACCCCCTAATTAAATATTAAACAAAAAAAGACCACGAATTTTATATTTTTTGAATAAAAATCGTGGTTTTTTGTAATATATATTTAATTTTCTAATTAATTATTTTTCTGAAATAGCAACCTTTTTTAACAACGAACCATCTTCAAGCACCATACCCCCACCTAGCGCAACCGAAAGCCCAGCATTTTCAGCGATATTGATTTTAACGCCAAACTTATCGGTGTAATATTTTTCTAGACCGTAAATAGTGGACGCTATACCAGAAACGTATATTCCTAAACGTCTAACCTCTGCACTAATTTCAGGGGGAAGTTTAGTTAAAAGCGCATTTGCATAATCGTAAATTCTATCGTAATACTTTCTTACAGGTATCTTAACGTCGTCAGCTTTGATAGAAATAGAACGTGGAGCGCCCGTCTCCAAATCTCTACCATTAACAACGGTAGCTAACATATCGTTTTGAGCTAAGCTGCCTATTTCATTTTTTAGTTTTTCAGCTGATAATAGTCCGATTTGTAGACCGTAAGTTTCGGCAATATAATCCATAAGTTCAATGTTTATATTATTAGCGCCATAATTAAGCGATACACCTGAAACAACTCCGTCCATTGAAACGGCGGCGATATTAGTAGCCCCACCAGCCATATCAATAACAAAATAAGACGATGAATTGTTAAAAGGCACTCTTTGACCGATAATTGATAAAATAGGCGCTTCTACAAAATTAACCTTAGCAAATCCACAAATTTTAGAAACCCTTTTATATTTATTTATCATTTCTGCAGTCACGCCACAAGGCACCGAAAACAAAACGTGACAAGAGTTTGCATTTTTTATTTCGAGTTTCTCTAAAAACTTGTCTAATAAAGACACTGCAACCATTTGATTAACTATTTCGCCTTCAAAAACGGGAAAAACGACCTTTGTGTTTTTTGACGTTTTACCAATCATTTTCTTTGCTTCATGACCAAACAGTTTGATCTCTCCCATATTTTCAACGTCAACAGTCGCAACCGTTGGCTCACTTAAGACTAAGCCACTTCCAACTAAATATATGTTTGTATCAATACTGCCAAAATCTATTGCTAATTTAACGCTAGCCATATTTTCTCCTAAATGCATTACTAAAAACTAGCACCGTGATAACACAGTGCTAGTTTTTTTAGAGAATTTCTAAATTCTTCTTAAATATCTTTCTAAAGTCTGCGCTTACTTCAAGTGCCGAATTAATTTCCAACGTAGCATCTCCGTCAACTTCAGTTTTCATTATTACCGAGTCGCCTAGTATATCACAATTAATTCCTTTAACCACCGAAGAAAGACTTCTATCCAAACAATTTGCAATTCTTAAAATCGTACCCATCTTTCTAACAACGTCTACGTCCTCATCCGTTAGTAAGTCACGATATCTTGCCCAATCGAACGGATTTATATCTTCAATTGCAGTATTTGACGCAACGAACGACGCTAGTACCA
>SVHP01000053.1 GCA_015055735.1 Clostridiales bacterium
GCGCTATGAACTGTATCGAGTGTGGTTCTTGCGCTTACAACTGTCCAGCAAAAAGACCACTCGTTCAAAACATTAGTCTTGCTAAAGCAAAAATAAGGGGGTTAAAACAAAATGGCAAATAATACGCTTACTTATTCACCTTCCCCACACGTTAAAAAGCCGACTAGCACAAGGGCAATCATGATAGACGTTTGCATCGCCCTTCTTCCTGCGTGCGTTATGGGTGTAATTTATTTTGGTATCAACGCCCTTTTACTTTTACTGATATCTGTTGTTTCTGCTGTTTTAAGCGAATACGTTTACCTACTTATAGTAGGTAAAAAGACTAAAGAAATTATACGAGAATTCGACTTCACTTCTTGTGTAACAGGACTACTTATCGGTATGAGTATCGGTGTAAATTATCCACTATATACCCCTATTTTTGGTAGTGCGTTCGCAATCGTCGTTGTAAAAATGCTGTTTGGTGGAACAGGTAAAAACCTTGTTAACCCTGCAGTTACCGGAAGAATTTTTATTTTTATTTCATTTCAAACGGTAGTTGGTAATTGGATTTTACCTTCTTCTGGCGCAATAACCGGAGCAACTATTCTCCCTGGCACGCCTGAAATGCCTGGACTTTTGTGTGGTGTTTTACCATCAATTTCTAACCTAGACTTGTTTTTAGGAGTTGGCGTTGCAGGTTGTATTGGTGAAACTTGTAAACTTGCCCTAATAGTCGGTGGTATATACTTAGCAATCCGTGGTGTTATTAACATTATATACCCTATAATATATATTGCCGTTGCAGGACTTTTTGCAGTGCTACTTAATAAATTTGATTTCGCATTTTTCTTACCGTCAATTTTATCGGGTGGATTGATGCTAGGCGCTATCTTTATGGCAACCGATTATACAACTACTCCAAACACTACAAAAGGTAATATAATTTATTTTGTTTGTTTAGGACTGTTGACGACCGGTTTAAGATTTGCTACCCAAATGGAAACAGTTTCTTTTGCGATACTTTTAATGAATTTAATTGTTCCACTAATCGACAAATTCGTTATCAATCGTCCTTTTGGCTACAAGAAAAAAGTAAAAGGAGAAAATAAATAATGAAAAAATTGTTTAATAACGACTGGGTTCGTTCAATCTCCGTACTTTTGATTTTAGCCGTATTCTTGGGTGGGCTTTTAGCAGTATTAAGCGACGTTTTATACGTTGCGCCTGAAGAAAGGGCTGAAAGAGCGATTAAGAAAATTTACGGCTCTACTATGAAATATGAAATTGAACTTGACATTGATATTGATGCTGATTCTCAGCCAATCGAGTACAAAGAAATAGGTAAAATAAATAAGATTTACACTATTCAAACTAATGGCGAAAACGGATACGACATGCTTTTTCAATCGGTTGGGTTTAACGGATATAAAGGTGGTACGATAACCGTCTGGGTTAAAGTTAGCGTCAACGAAACCACAAGTACTTACGCCATCGATAAAGTTTTGTTAGAAAGTTACGAAAAACAAACGCTTATGAGTAAGCTTGGTGGCGATTACTATAATAACTTTTGTTTAACTGACGTTACTACTGCATATAAAAACAAAGAGTTTTTTACAACTTCAAAGGACCAAGTGAATTCTAATCCCGTTAGTGGAGCAACCTATTCTGCCACCGCTGGAATAAACGCCGTTAACTGTGTTATAGAGTACATTGGTTTAACTTATGAAAAGGGGGTACAAAATGGCTAATTACAAAAAGATTGCTGTCGATGGTTTAGTAAAAAATAACCCGACCTTAAAATTAGTTCTAGGTACTTGCCCTACCCTTGCCCTTACAACTATGGCTATGAACGGTATCGGTATGGGGCTTGCCGTAACCTTCGTTTTAATGTGCTCTAACGCCATTATCTCGCTACTTAGAAAGGTTATCCCTAACCAAGTTAGAATTCCTGCCTTCGTTTTGATTATTGCAACCTTCGTTACTATAGTTAGACTTGTGTTAGATAAACTTTTACCCGATATTTACGAATCGCTCGGTATTTATCTACCTTTAATCGTCGTTAACTGTATAATTTTAGCAAGGGCTGAAAGTTTTGCAAGCAAGAACTCTGTTCTTCCTTCTATTGCCGACGGATTGTTTATGGGATTAGGTTTTACCCTAGCTCTAACCCTTATGGGCGCGTTTAGAGAAATTTTAGGAAGTGGTCAACTCTTTGGCGTTAAACTTTTCAATTTCAGTATTGACTTCTTTTCTTCAAGCGCAGGCGCTTTCTTTACTTTTGCTATTTTTATCGCTTTCTTTAGTTATATTTCAAACAAAATTGCTAATCACAACAAACTAAAAGCACAGCTAAAAAGTAATTACGACGCACTTAACAAGGTAGCAAACAAAGACCCTATAAAGGAGAACGATTAGTATGACAGAACTTTTAACAATTATCGTTTCGGCAGTATTTATCAATAACTTCGTAGTCGTTCAATTCTTGGGTATTTGTCCTTTCCTTGGCGTTTCTAAGGACTTTAAGAGCGCATTAGGCATGGGGCTTGCCGTAACTTTCGTTATGGCTATTACTTGTTTAATAACTTACCCTATTTATACCTATATTTTAGTACCGTTAAAGATTGAATATTTGGAAATTATAGTGTTCATTTTCGTTATTGCGGCAATCGTTCAAATGATTGAAATGGCACTAAAAAAATATTCGCCAACACTTTATAACGCTATGGGTATTTATCTACCTTTAATTACGACAAACTGTGCAGTATTAGGCGTTGCAGAACTTGTTATCGACCAAGGTCAAATGATTGCTATGCTTGGAATCTCTCAAATGAATATAGGCTTTGCTGTTCTATACGGCTTGTTTGCTGGGCTTGGTTTTACCCTTTCTATCGTAATTATGAGTGGATTAAGAGAAAAATGCGCTAGACTTCCTATCGGTAAACATCTTAAAGGTTTCCCTATCGCTATGATTTGCGCTTGCTTTATTGCGATGGCTTTCTACGTGTTCACGCTCGTTGCTTAAGGAGAAAATTATGAGTATTCTTTTATTAAATTCGATAAACGTCACTTCGCTTATATACGTTATTATTATCGTTGCTGTGCTTGCTATCATTTTCGGCATTTTAATAGTTGCAGTAAGTAAGATTTGCGCAGTTAAAGAAGACGAGAGAGAAAACGCTGTAAAAGAACGCCTTGCCGGTGCTAACTGTGGTGGCTGTGGTTTTAAGGGCTGTTCGGACTATGCTAAAGCACTTGTTGAAGGCAAGGCAAAACTTTGTGATTGCTCGGCTACTTCTAACGAAGATAAAGAAGAAATTGCTAAAATTTTAAATATAGAATTTTCAGCATCATCTCCTGTTTTTGCAGTCGTTAAATGTGGTGGTGGAATTAAAGCTAAAGATAAATTTGATTACGTAGGCAATCAAGATTGCGTAGCTCAAGCAAACGCTATGGGTGGAAAAAAAGTATGTTCTTTCGCTTGTCTTGGCGGTGGAACTTGCGCTAAATCTTGCCCAGAACAAGGCATACAAATTAACGACCAACTTACCCACACTAACAAGGCGTTATGTTCGGGCTGTGGCGCTTGCGCAAGGAATTGTCCTAAAGGTATTATAGAAATTATTCCAAAATCAGCGTGCGTGTACGTCGCTTGTTCAACCAACTGTAAAGGTAAAGAAGTTATGTCGGCTTGCGAAGTCGGTTGTATAGGCTGTGGCTTATGCGCTAAAAACTGCCCAGAAAATGCAATTACAATGGTAAACAACCTAGCAGTTATCGACTATTCAAAGTGTACGGGTTGCAAAACTTGCGTAGCAAAATGCCCAAGACATAGTATTAAAGAAATTTGAGTTTAACTTAAAATTTAAAAGACTTAAAAAGGATAGCAAATATCTTGCTATCCTTTATTTTTTATTAAAAAATAAATTAAATTTTACTTAACCACATCTAAAATTTCAACCAAACCACTAATTTCTTCTTGTGTACATTCAACACAAATTATCTCTACACCTTTTATATTGTATCCTAAAGGAGAGTAAATGAATATATGCTCATCATGTAAAGCAAAGTCATATTTTTCAATTTCTACAAGATATATGTATTCAGGATAATATGGCATTTCCTGTACAACAGTCTTTCCATCTATGCAACTTACCAATTTTTCAAAAAACTCATACTCTTCTACAACTAAATTTTCATCTTTAGTTAAAGTAATCTTTGGTATTTTATCCGTGTAATTAAAAAATGCAACACCGTCTTTAGAACCAACTTCAATACTTGAGAAATTACAGCCCGATAATAAAAGAAAAATTGCAAACATCAAAATAATAGAAAATAATTTTTTCATAAAATCACCATTTCCCTTAAATATTTGTTATCAATTTTATTATATACTACCAAGAACACAAAATCAAGTGAATTTGCTTATTCTATTCTCACATTTTAATTCTTAAAATATCGCCAGCGCTTAAAGGAATATCGGTATATAAGCGAAGTTTTTGCTGAACTAATTTAGCGTCTTCTATTATCTCGCCCTTTTCGTTTCTCATTTCTTTTACGATAAATGTTTTATTAAAACTGTCAGTCGGCGATAAAATTTCTAATTCGTCCCCAACCTTAAACCTGTTTCGTTGTTCGATTACTGCATAATCGCTAGTTTCATTTCCTTCTAAAACGTTTGCAATAAACTTATGCGTGCCTTTACTTTGGCTATCGTCATAATTTACTGTTCTATCGTTAAAACCCGTAATGTATGCAGTAGTAAATTCACGATGGGCAGTCTTTTTAAGTTCGGTTTGATAAAGTGCATTTTCTTTATACTTTTCGCCTTGCTCGTAATAAGCGTCTATTGCCCTTCTATAAGCGTTTACTACCGTTGCAAGATAGTATTCGGACTTCATTCTACCTTCAATCTTAAACGAACATACGCCTGCGTTTGCTAGACCGTCTATATAATCTAATAAATTCAAGTCCTTACTATTCATTATGTAAGTGCCACGTTCGTCTTCTTGCATTTCCATAAAACCACACTCGGAATCTTTTTCGCGAATTTCGTAATGCCAACGACATGCTTGAACGCACTCTCCACGATTACTAGACCTACCCGTTCGATAATCGGAAAGCAAGCATCTACCACTATAAGAAATGCACATAGCGCCGTGAATAAAGGTTTCAATTTCCATTTCAGGCACTTTTTCGCTTATACCTTTAATTTCGTCAAGCGACAATTCTCTAGCGAGAATTACCCTTTTTAAGCCTTGCTTTTGCCAAAATTCTACAGTTTTATAATTTAGCGTATTTGCTTGAGTAGAAAGGTTTATAGAAAGGGTCGGCGCAACGGTGCGTGCCAAATAGATTAAGCCCGTATCCGAAACAATCGCTCCGTCAACCTTTGCGTTTTCTAAGAACTTAAAGTATTTTTCAGCTTGTTCAATATCGTCGTTCCTACCAAAAATATTAACGGTCACGTAAACTTTTTTGCCAAGTTTATGCGCAAAATCCACTGCTTCTAAAATTTCTTCATCGGTAAAATTGCCGGCAAGCGCCCTTAGGCTAAAATGTTTTCCCCCGATATATACGGCGTCAGCGCCAAAATAAAGGGCAGTTTTAAGTTTATTCATATCGCCTGCTGGCGAAAGTAATTCTATCTTTTTCATACTAATTTTTCCGTTATACTAACCCCATCTTCCATATCGAAAATTTGAGTTTTTAGTTCCTTTGTGTTGGTTATTGCGTTTAAGTAATTTTCCATACTACGCCTTGTAGTGTTGTACCTATGCGGTGTCTTTTCGGTAGAGTTTACGTATCCACGAAACAACACGTTGTCAGCAAATAATATTCCACCTTTAGTGAGTATTGATAGTAAATGTGGTAAATACTCAAAATAATGTCCTTTAGGCCCGTCTAAGAATATAAAATCGTATTCGCCTGTAAGTATAGGAATTATTTCCGATGCGTCGCCTTGAAAAATCTTTGCCCTTTTTTCAACGCCAAACTCAACGTAATTATTTTTTGCAATTGCAATTTTTTGCTCGTCAATTTCTATACCCGACAAATGCGACGACTCACTCGAAAGCAACATCGCTATCCCCGAAAGTCCACGATTTACGCCTATTTCTAATATGCGTTTTGGTCTTTTATTTTTGACCGTTTCAAGTAGTAATTCAAACGATTTTGGTCTTAATACGGGTTCGCCTTCGTCCATCGCTTGTTTTCTCAATTCGTAAATTCTTTGCAATTAAACCACCATAACGACAGGTAAAATCATAGGATTTTTCTTAGTCGCCTTGAATATATAATTTTTTACGCTTCTTCTTATCACATTGTTAAGCTCGGCTTCATCACAAACCTTCTTTAGGTCTATCCTGTCTAGCGCATTTATTACGCAATTTTTAGTTTCGCTTACCATATCTTCGCTAAACACAAGCCCTTTTCCTATAATTTCTAAAGAGTTAAGGGTTGAACTTGCTTCGTTAACGCTAACTACGACAACGACTAGCCCGTCTTCAGAAAGATGCCGTCTATCCCTTAACACAAAACTATCGGCTTCGTCAATACCTATACCGTCAACAAAACGTGAGCCTGCGTGGAATTTTTCACCAAACGACATAGTAGATTGAGTTAGTTCTACCGTATCGCCTATATCGGCAATAAGGATATTAGTGTTTTTCATACCTAGACTTTCAGCGAGCCTTGCGTGTTTTTTCAAGTGTCTATATTCGCCGTGAACGGGAATAAAGAATTTAGGGTTTACGAGTGAGTGGAGCATTTTTAGTTCGTCTTGACAAGCGTGTCCTGATGCGTGGATAGGCTCTAATGATTCGTATATTACTTCAGCACCTAGCCTATATAAGTTGTTTATAACGCCGTAAATCATTTTTTCGTTACCAGGAATCACCGAAGCGCTTATTACGACCGTATCGTTATTGCCTATAACGACCTTATTAAACTCGCCACTAGCCATTCTTGTTAACGCACTCATAGGTTCGCCTTGCGTTCCCGTTGAAATTATCAAGACTTGCTCGTCTTTGTAATTTTTTATCTTTTCTATATCGATAATTAGTCCGTTAGGGATATTAAGTTCGCCTATTTTTGATGCGGCTTCTGCAATATTTATCATGCTTCGCCCAGAAAAAGCGACCTTTCTCTTGTATTCAACTGCTAGATCTAAGATTTGTTGTAATCTATGCACGTTTGATGCAAAGGTGGCTATTATTAAACGCCTTGAAGCATTATCAGAAAAAACGTGCGATAAAGTATCTTTAACTACCGATTCGCTAATGGTTGTTCCACTAATTTCTATATTAGTAGAGTCAGCCATCATAAGCAAAACGCCCTTTTTTCCTATTTCGGATATTCTAGGTAAATCCATAGTTTCACCGTTTACAGGCGTAAAGTCGATTTTAAAGTCCCCCGAGTGGAATATTACGCCTACGGGCGTAGTTATAGAAAGCCCTACTGCACCTGCAATCGAGTGGTTTACGTTTATAAACTCTATATCAAAGCAGCCTAGCTTTATACTGTTGCCTGCCTTAATACAATTTAGACTAATTTCATTTATTTTTTGTTCTTTTAGTTTATTTTCTATTAGGGTTAAGGTTAATTTAGTGCCAAACACAGGGGCTTGTATTTCCTTCATGATGTAAGGAAGTCCACCGATATGGTCTTCATGACCGTGAGTTATGACTATACCACGAATTTTATTTTGGTTTTCAGTTAAATACGATACGTCGGGAATAACTAAATCAACTCCTGGCATACTGTCGGTTGGAAAGGTCAACCCTGCATCGATGACTATTATATCTTTGCCGTATTCGATGGCTGTCATATTTTTACCTATTTCACCAACGCCACCTAAAAATCTAATTTTTAATTTCTTTTTGTTTTCTTTTTTTTGAGTGGTTTGGCTAGGATTTAATATATTTTTTTGCTTATTGTTTATTTTCAATTTTTTAGGTTGTTTTTCTTGTTTTATTTTATTATTGGTTTGTTTAATATTTTCAGCATTCTTTTTTCTAGTCTTCATAAATATTTCCTTAAAATTTAATACAATTTCCCTATCGATATACCTTTTCAATTAAGTATTATACACTTTTTTCTTCAAAAAGTAAACAGTATTAAAAAGACAAAAAAATTATTTGTGTTTTTTGACATTAAAACACTTGAAAAAAATGTAATATAAATGTATAATAGTTAAAATAATATTATTTTTATTAAATTGTAAATATCTTTTCAATATAAAGGAGAAAATAAAAATGCGAGTATACAATTTTGCCGCAGGTCCATCAACCCTTCCATTGCCTGTTTTAGAACAAGCTCAAAAGGAACTTTTAGATTTTAACGGTACAGGAATGAGTATCATTGAAATGAGTCACCGTGGCAAACCTTTTATGGCTGTTAACGATGAAGCAAACGCACTACTTAGAGAACTTATGAATATTCCTGACAACTATTCAGTTCTTTTCGTTCAAGGTGGCGCGACCCAACAATTTGCAGCAGTTCCACTAAACCTTCTTAAAAACGGAAAAGCCGATTATATCGTAACTGGAAACTTTGCTTCAAAAGCGTATGAAGAAGGTACGAAGTACGGCGATATGGCTATTGCAGCATCTTCAAAAGATGCTAATTATACTTTTATTCCTGACATGAAAGAAGTTAAGTTTAGAGATGGAATTGATTACGTTCACACTACTTACAATAATACTATTTTCGGTACTAGATATACTGAACTTCCTAAGACGGACGCTACACTCGTAACCGATATGAGTTCTTGCATTTTAAGTGAAGAAGTTGACGTTTCTAAATTCGGACTAATCTATGCAGGCGCACAAAAGAATATCGCTCCTGCCGGTTTAACTATCGTTATAGTTAGAAAGGATCTTTTAGGCAACGCTAACCCTATGTGTCCTATTATGCTTAACTATGCAATTCAAGATAAAAATAACAGCTTATATAACACCCCACCTTGCTTCCCTATCTATATGGCTCTTTTGGTATTTAGATGGTTAAAGGCTCTCGGTGGCGTTCCTGCTATGCAAAAAATCAATGAAGAAAAAGCAGGTCTTTTATACGACTTTATCGATAATTCGTCTTTCTATCAAAACAAGGTTAATAAAAAAGACCGTTCACTTATGAACGTTCCTTTCGTTACACCTAACGAAGAATTAGACGCTAAGTTTATCGCTGAAGCAACAAAACAAGGACTCGTTTCTCTTAAAGGTCATAGAATCACGGGTGGTATGAGAGCATCTATCTACAACGCTATGCCTATCGAAGGCGTTAAGGCGCTT
>SVHP01000002.1 GCA_015055735.1 Clostridiales bacterium
GGGTAACAAGTAAAAGGTGCGAGACTGGCAGGTCGTTTAAATACGCACTTGTGCGTAAGCCAGAATAGTTTAGGGCTAATTGCCCGAAAATGAAAAACCACCAGCTAGGCTGGTGGATATTTATTTTATAATAATTTGGTATCGTTAAGGTCGAATATTGCCTTTTCGTAAATATCGTACGATTTTTTAAGGTAAGATATCGGCACGTTTTCGTTGGCGTCGTGAATATTGTCGATATGATCGCTAAACTTAGGGCCGAAAGCGCAACCTTTAGCAAAAGCCCTTGCAAAAGTACTGCCACCTTGACTGATAGGCTGTGCCTTTTCGCCCGTAAAGAAGTTGTAAGCGTTGAGCAGTGTTTGAACGAAAGCCCCGTCCTTTTCGACCATAACGGGGGCATGGCGTTTTTTAGTTTTGACTGAAAGGTCAAATTTATTAAAAATCGGCATAAGGTCTAAAAGGGTTAAAGGCGCAGGGATACGGCAGTCGCAAGTAATGACTATTTTATCGTCTACTTCTTCGATTAAATCGGGCGATAAGGTGACGAAACCTTGTTCGGTTTGCATTTTTTGTACGCCGAGTTTATCTAGGAATAGGTGGTCGATAAGGTCTTGAACGGCTTCGCCACACTCTAAAAGGTAATTTAATAGTGGCAAAATAGCGTTTTTACCAAGATGAGGCGTAGAGCCGTGCGCAGACTTGCCGTAACTTTCTATTTCGCCATTGTCGTTTAAGGTTAAGCCGTACTTGTCTAATAGCCTTTTATCGACCATACCGCCACTGTAAGCACTTTCTTGTGGAAGAATAGTAACCTTGTCGCAAACTGCGTTTACCACCGTGCCACCCTTTACGTTTTTGAAGTTTTTGAAAGACGGAATACAAAAACTTACTTCGACTATGCCCTTTTCGGCGTAAGAGATAGGAAAGTTGCCGTCGGGCGAAAAGCCGTATTCGGGAAGAGTAGTTTTGGTTAGTATATATTCTAAATCACGCCAACCACTTTCTTCGTCACAACCAACGATAAGCCTAAAGCGTTTGTTGATAGGTTTGCCGCTGTTTTTAAGTTCATTAAGCGCATATAAACAAGATAGAAGTGGCGCTTTGTCGTCCGAAACGCCCCTACCGTAAAGCACTCCCTCAATTTCGGTTAGATTAAATGGGTTGGTGTTCCAACCAATGCCGATAGGCACTACGTCAAGATGACCGATAATACCTATTTCTTGACCACTGCCAAACGCCACTTCGCCGGCGTATCCGTCGTAATCGATAACTTCAAAGCCCATGTTTTTGGCAAGAGATAGAAAATAGTCTAGAGTCTTTCTTATATTCTCGCCGAACGGCGCAGATGAAGTAGGGTTAGATAAAACGCTTTCAAAAGAAATGAGTTTTTGTAAGTCTTTGTAATATTGTTCAAAGTTTTGCATTAAAGATTGCTCCTTATTTTTAGATAAGAGATTGGCTAGATAAACGCTAGTCAAATTTTTAGCAGTAAAGTAGCCGTTGACTTGACTACTATATAATATTATACAATATTATTTAAAAATTTGTAATCATATTTATAATAATAATCTTTTTATTTTGTTTTTTTGCAAAATTATGTTAGAATATCTTGTATGAAGCAAGAAAATCTACATTCTGGTCATCGTGACCGTACAATTAAAAAGTTTTTGCGTTCGCCATCGGCTTTTGCTGAACACGAAGTTTTGGAAGCGCTTTTATTTTACGCTATTCCAAGGGTGGACACAAACCCACTAGCGCATAAGCTTATAAATATGTTCGGAAGCCTTGACGGTGTGTTTAGCGCTACTCACGAACAGTTGGTGTCGGTTGACGGCGTTGGGGATAAGGTCGCTTCATATCTTATGCTAGTTGGACAGGTAATTATACGAAGTTCACAAAATTCTAAAAAGGTAGTCAAACTAAAAAATACTTTTGAAGTTAAGAATTGGTTAGTCGACTTTTTTAAGGGCAAAAACCTTGAATCGTTCGTCATGATTATGCTAGACGATAATTATAACCTAATTGCCCACTGTGAGTTTTCGGATAAGAGCCTTAGCACGGTAAAGGCTGAAATTCCAGAAGTTGTGACGGCGTTTAATATTCATAAGCCTAAATTTGCGATATTTTCGCATAATCACCCAAGTAGCAACGTATCGCCTAGCGAAATTGACGATTTTGCAACTAAAAAACTCAACGTGCTTTGCGAAATTAACGACGTTAACGTGCTAGACCATATTATAGTTGCAGGTGACGACGCTTATAGCTATCGTCAGTCGGGCAAACTAGACCATATTAAACAAACGGCGTCCTTAAATACCTTGTTTAAGGAAATCAAGTAAAAAACAACTATTAGTTAGAAAAAGATACAAAAGCATAAGTGAAATTGCTAACTAAAAAAGATAAAACGGTTAAATTTTATACAATTTTTATATATTCTAGACAGTAAAAGGAGAAATTGAACATGGAAAAGGTAAGAACTCGTTTTGCGCCAAGCCCTACGGGATATTTACATATCGGTGGATTAAGAACGGCGCTTTATGGCTACTTATATTCTAAAAGTCACGGTGGTGACTTCATTTTGAGAATTGAAGATACCGATACTGCTCGTTACGTGGACGGCTCGGTGCAAATTATTTACGACACCATGCGTGATTCGGGCATTATGTACGACGAAGGTCCTGACGTTGGTGGAAATTATGGGCCTTACGTTCAAAGCGAAAGAAAAGATATCTACACTGAATACGCTAAAAAATTAGTTGAACTTGGTGGCGCATACTATTGTTTCTGTACGCCTGAGCGTATTGCGTCCTTAAAGGACGGCGAAGGCAACGTGCGTTACGATAAGCACTGCTTGAACTTGACTAAAGAAGAAATCCAAGCAAAACTCGACGCTGGCGAGCCTTACGTTATCCGTCAAAACATACCTAAAGAGGGGGTTAGCAGTTATCACGACCTAGTTTACGGTGAAATTAGCGTTGACTATAAGGATATTGAAGACGGTATTTTAATTAAGTCGGACGGGATGCCTACTTATAACTTTGCAAACGTTATCGACGACCATTTGATGAATATCACCCACGTTATTCGTGGCAACGAATACCTTTCTTCTACTCCTAAATATAACCTAATGTACGATGCGTTCGGCTGGGAAAGACCTGTGTATATCCACCTTCCACCTATTATGAAAGATGCGACTAGAAAACTTTCTAAACGACACGGCGACGCAAGTTATGAAGACTTCGTTAATAAAGGCTACGTTAAGGAAGCAATCGTAAACTATATAGCCTTACTTGGTTGGAGTCCTAGCACTAACGACGAGAAAATGAGTCTTACCGAACTTACCGAAAGATTCTCGCTTGAAGGCATCAGCAAATCGTCGTCTATCTTTGACGAAGCCAAGATGCGTTGGCTCTCTGGCGAGTATATCAAGGCGATGACCGATGAAGAACTAGTTGAAAAGGCTGATAAATTCTTTAAGATGAGTAAGGTTTACGGCAAATACGACCTTAAAAAGATTGCCTCTTTATTAAAAACTAGAATTGAAATTTACAGCGAGATTCCTGAAAAAATCAACTTCCTTGAAGAGTTTGAAAGGTACGATTTATCACTCTATACTCATAAGAAGATGAAAACAGACGCCGATATTGCAAGAACTGTTTTACCACTTGCAAGGGAGAGGATTGCAAATCTTGCTGAATTTACCTTCGATAGCGTTCACGATTGTTTAATGCAACTTGTTCAAGACTTGGGAGTAAAGAACGGACAAGTGTTCTGGTGCGTTAGGGTTGCTATCTCAGGTAAAGAATCGACTGCCGGTGGGGTTATGGAAATTGCAGAACTTCTAGGTAAAGAAGAAACCTTACGCCGACTTGACTATTCAATCGCATTGCTTAACGAATAATTTGTACAAATAGAATTTGTTTTATTTGTAGCATTTATTGATTTATATTTAACCCATATAAAATTATAGTTAACTTGTAGAATTTATTTAACTTAATAAACTAAAAACTCGGCTTTTGATTTAAGCCGAGTTTTTTTATGAAGGTTAGGTAAACTTAACAACCATAATAAAACATAATTGAATATATTACAGTGATTATGCGCCGAAAGTGCCGTTGGTTATTTGGTTTTGTTCGTCGGTTATAAAGTGTATATATTTTTCTATTCCGTTTGCGATTGTTTCAGCCATTTTATATACTAAGTTTAAGCGTGTTAAGTTAAAAAGATCATAATTTTTAACCGATTTTCCGGCAACTACGCCAATTATGGATAAATCCCCCACTATACCTAAGTTTTTATCCACCCCAAGTCCAGGTTTTAGACCTTTATTAAGTATTCTAATTAGTCCAACGTCGTCGCTTTCGCCAACGGCAGCGTCTATTGCAATAGAAATTGAGTTGGGGTGCATTTGTTTTAAGTACGTTCTTGCATATTCAACTTCTTTTGCAGTAATAGGAAAGTTTAGCGTGCCGTATACGTAAGAACGAATATTTCTTTGCTTTAACAAAGTGCCGACAAGTGGACCTAAACTATCCCCCATAACTAAGTCACTGCCTATACATATAAATATAGGTCTAAGTTTTTTAGGATTACATTCTAATAATGAAGTAAAAATCCCGTTTGCTGTGTGTTCACTAAATAAACTAAATGAATACTCTTTGTTTTGCATAATTCTTCCGCCTTGAATTTTTCTATATCCATTATTGACAAAATAAATTTTTTTATTCAAAGTATTTGCAAAGCCTTGTAAAATTTTATAAAATGTGTTATTATCATTGTGTAAATCAACTTATTCAATTTATAAATTATGTATAAATTGTTATTTAAATTGATTTTTTAATCGTATAGTTAAATTATTCAAAACCTTAACTATTCACAAAAAATATCACGCAAAAACACGAACGTATGTTTGTGTTTTGGGAGAGCATTATGAATTATTTGTTGCTAAATAATTATAGTGCTATGGCTGATATAGTGGCGCTTGTCTTTTTGGCTTTGTTTGCGCTGTTTGGTTTTATTAGGGGCTTTACCAAAACTTTCTTTTCGGTATTTGGTACGATTATAGCAATCGTTTTAGCAGTTTTACTTGCCCCTGCTCTAACCGAACTGTTACAAAATTCATTTTCGGTAATAAATACCGTGTCTGAATCTATTTCGGGAGTTCTTAACAACGTCTTTGGTGAAGAACTCATGAATATGAATTTAGGACAAGTTTCTGAGGACGTTTTGGGTGAAACTAGTTTAGCAAGCTTTATTGTAAAAATAGTTCTTCAACTCAAGAGCGACAACACTATTCCATTGGTTACAACGTTAAATCAAATAATTTGCCCTACCTTTGCTTATTATATTGTTTTAATTTTATCAGCAGTAGTACTATTTATTATTTTTAAGATTGTATTTATTATAGTGCATAGGCTTGTAAAACTTGCGTATGCATGTAAACTTGTTAGAAACGTAGACAGAATTTTAGGCGCTGTACTTGGCTTTATTAATGGTATTTTTAATTTAGAGTTAATAATTTTGGCAATAAGCATTATACCGATTGCGCTATTTCAAGATATTTATGCAGGAATCCAAGCATCTATACTTGCAAACTTTATTGAAGATATAAACCTATATGGATTATTATTAAATGCAATTTCTAGCCAAAACGTAATTGGTGCAATCAAAAACACTATAAAAATCTAATTTTTATACACCGTAATTCATTTTACGGTGTATTTTTTGTTTAAAAACAATTAAAAACAGCCAAAACAAATATAAAATCAAATAAACATTCTATAATTATTATAAAAACTACTAATTTTTCTATATTATCTACTATAATTTATATAAAATTTACTATAATATCTGTACAAATTAGTCAAATTTCCATACAAAATGCTTTAATTTTGTAAAACAACAACACAAACGCTACGTAAATTACTGTTTTTTGTTAAAAACAAGCCATTTCTTATGTTTCACGTGAAGCTTATACTGCTTGCCTTGTTTTTGGGTGTTTCACGTGAAACAATGTTTGTTGTATGGTTTTTAATAAAATGTTTCATGTGAAACAATAATATGTAAATCTTTTCCAAAAATGGTAAAATTATACTGCATATAATATAAAATATTTATGAATTGATACAAAATGACTGTATAAATTGCCTGGCAAAAATTTTCGTCATTCTCGCTCATTGCGTTATAATGACAATTTTTATAATGATAATATTTTTATTAAAAGCTATAAAACGGCTGTTTTTTATTATAAATTATATTGAATAGGTGGTAAAGATGGTTTGTAAAGTAAAAAGTTATTAACATATGTGCATAACTATGTTGATAACTTTTCGTTTGTGCTAAAATTTTATATTAAATTATATATAAAAGTTCAAAAATCTTTAGCCTTGTATAGTCTGCGTTGTTTTTTTGTCCGAAAAGTTGATGTTCGTAAGTGTTTTTTTGATGTTTTAGAAATAGTGCTAGTTGTGCCTTTTGTTGCAGTTTGTGGCGCTTTATATAATTGCGTTATCGATTTTATTTGGTGCTATTGTGTGCGCATGGTAGTGACTTTTGTTTTGCGAAATTTTAACAATATATTGGCGCAAAATGGCTACAAAATCTAGTGGTTTAATTATAAATGTCCACAATTTGTGGTGTTGTGGTTATCGATGAGAATTGTTCTGATTTGATAAAAAATACCATTTGTTGTGCTGAATATTTATTAAACTACTAGGGATTGTGTTTTGTTTTATTTGTAATAATTATTGGTGGTGTTTTTTCGTTTTTGTGATAAAAAATAACTTTAAAACTAAAAGATTATAGATTGCAAACGTTTTGTTTTTTTATAAATAAATAACAGCTGAACTTTGTTGATTTGTTTTCTGTATTCATGCTATGTCTTAGCGAGTTTTAAGAATAAAGCATAAAAATTTTATCGACAATATGCTATAAAGCGTCAAAAAAATTAAACAAAGCTTGGTTGAAATTTTATTAGTTTTTTTGCCAAAATACTGTCAAAAATATATCAAAATAATAACCGAAAATTGATTAAAATTTGACCGTAAAAAAGGCGTTTAGAATTTACTAAATACAGGTAAAAAATTAGGACAAAAAATGGGTGAAATTACCTAAAAAATAATGCTACATATCATATAAAAACTGTTGGTTTATAAATAATTACAAAATCAAATAACGTTGTAAATTATTGTAAAAAATTGATGAACGATCAACAAAATTAACAAAAAATGGGTAAAAAAGGCGCAAAATTTCAGTTGCAAGCGCTGTTTTTATAAAAATGTTTAAAAAAACAATACGAATTATTTAAAAAAGCGCTAAAATCGTTTGGATTTTTTTAAGAATTATTATATAATGTATGAGATGATCGATAAGTGTCGCAGTGTGTTTTACGACTTTTTCAAAATGGAAAAAATTTGTAAAACGGTTGCGTACGCTTATGTTGTGCTTTTTTATGAAAATATTACAAAATTTTCTTCAAAAAAACACGCTGAAAAATCGGCTGAATTTTTATCGATAAACAAGTCGATTTTTGTCGTAAAATTTTATAGAGTTAAAAGCGTTTCAAGTTTGTTTTAATGAACTTGGTGTACAATGTTTTGTAAACTTGAAATATTATGCAATTACTAGGGTATAATATTTTGAAGAATCATTTTCAAAAAGGTTAGATTCATTTGGCAAGTTATTCGTTGCATAAAGGCGTGGCGAATACAATCGAACTCTTGTATATTAGCGTTTGTTTAGCTATTGTAGGTTATCTATCGATTGTTTCGGTTATCGATTGAAATTTTGCCTTTTAGAAAAAGATTTAAGCAAAACATTTTTAAGGAGAACTAGATTTTGAAAAAGAACAGCAACAAGACACTATGGTTTATTCTCGGTGCAATAATAATTTTAATTGCAGCGTTGTCTCTTCCAAATTGCGTAAACGCACGTAAGGAAGTTGACGTTTCGGAATTCCGTTCGATTTTATACGTTATGACCGAAAATGCTGATGGAACAGCCCAAGAGAATCCAGATAATATTTTAAGCCAAGCCGAATACGAGAGATTGCACGCAACTGAAATTAAGAAGGCTCTCGCTTTAACTAACGTTTCTAAAGGCTTGACGCTAGAAAACGTAGTGATAGACGGATACGTTATTACTTTTGACGTTAAACTCGTCGATTCAGTCGTGGTTGGAAGTTTCACAACCAATTTCTTAAGGACTAACGACGAAGTTAAAGAAATAAACGACGCACTAAAAAAGGTCAATATTCAGTATAAGGCTACCGACCCTAACGCAGGTTCGATTTGGTCGTCGCTATTACCACTCGGTGGAACTATTTTAATTGCAGTAGTGTTCTTTATCTTGATGATGCAAACTCAAGGTGGAACTAAGGGCGCTATGAATTTCGCCAAGACCAACGCTAGAGTAAATCAAAACCTAAAGGTTAGATTTTCTGACGTTGCTGGCGCTGAAGAAGAAAAACAAGAACTTGCTGAAGTTGTTGACTTCTTAAAAAATCCAAAGAAATTCTCGAACTTAGGCGCAAGAATCCCTAAGGGCGTGCTATTAGTAGGCCCTCCAGGTACGGGTAAAACCTTGTTCGCAAAAGCAGTAGCTGGTGAGGCTGGCGTGCCTTTCTTCTCAATAAGCGGTTCTGATTTTGTGGAAATGTTCGTAGGTGTGGGCGCTTCTAGAGTTAGAGATTTGTTCGATATGGCTAAAAAGAGCATGCCTTGTATCGTGTTTATCGACGAAATCGACGCAGTCGGTCGTCAACGTGGTACCGGTATGGGCGGTGGTCACGACGAAAGGGAACAAACCCTTAACCAACTACTCGTTCAAATGGACGGCTTTGAGTCTAACGACGGTATAATCGTTATGGCTGCTACTAACAGAGCCGATATTTTAGACCCTGCTCTTCTCCGTCCAGGCCGATTCGATAGACAAATTTACGTTAATACCCCTGACGTTCGTGGAAGGGAAGCTATATTAAAAGTTCACGCAAGAAATAAGCCGTTAGCATCTAACGTTAACTTTAAGACGGTTGCTAGAATGACTAGTGGTTTCTCGGGCGCTGACTTAGAAAACCTTCTTAACGAAGCGGCTATCCTTGCCGCAAGGGCTAATAGAAAGGCTATCACTAATAAAGACCTTTACGAAGGTATCAATAAAGTGCTTATGGGCCCACAAAAGAAGAGTAGATTAGTGACCGAAACTGATAAACGTATCACTGCTTACCACGAATCAGGCCACGCAATTCTAGCAAGATTGTTGCCAAATTGCGACCCTGTTCACGAAGTTTCTATTATTCCTCGTGGTCAAGCGGCTGGATATACCATGACTAGACCTGATAACGACGATAACCACTTAACAAAGGCTAAACTTTTAGACGATATAGTTATGACCTTGGGTGGCCGTGTGGCTGAAGAACTTATCATTAAAGATATTTCGGCAGGCGCTTCTGGGGATATCCAAGCAGTTACCAAACGTGCAAGACTTATGGTTACCGAATGGGGTATGAGCGAAAAGGTCGGCCCTATCTCGTACGCTTCGGATAAGGAAGTCTTTATCGGTAGGGATATGGCGTCTCACGTTTCGTATAGTGAACAAACGGCAGCCCTTATCGACCAAGAAATTGCTCAAATTATTGACGACGGCTTGCAAAAAGCAAGACAACTTCTTGCTAAAAATAAAAAACTTCTCGATAACATGGCTAGACTTTTGGTTGAAAGAGAAACTATCTTCACCGAAGAAGTCGATATGCTTATGGAAGGCAAGAGCGTTGAAGAAATCATGGCGTTTATGGACGAACATGAAAAGTCTTTAAGTGAAAACCCTTTTGATAGAAAGTCTTCGGTTATCATTAAAGAAAGTGATAAAAAAGAAACTTTAGAGAAAAAGGAAAATGAAGTCGAAGCCGACAAAACAAGCGTAAGCGAAGAGGCTACTCAAGAAAAAGAGCCTAAAAAGGCTAAGAAGCAAAAGAAAGAAGCCTTAGAGAAAAAGGACGACGAAAATAAGTAACGGCTAATTATATACTATAAATATATATATATTTAATTTATTATATATTGTATAGCAAAAATTATGTGCAGTAAAAAGTATTAAACATCAAAAATTGTAAACCAAAAGCATAAATCAAATAAACTTATATGAACGACAAAGGCGTTAAGAAAAAAGCAAGATCAGCTAAAGGAGAAAATTATGGGAAAAATAATTGCTTTTTCTAATCAAAAAGGTGGGGTAGGAAAGACGACTACTTGCGTAAACATGTCTGCTTACCTTGCTCAAAAAGGATATAAATGTTTGATTGTTGACCTAGACCCACAAGGAAATGCAACCAGCGGGTTGGGGTTTGCAAAGAGTGAAGTGAAAAATTCTGTTTACAACGTTATGATCGACGAAATGCCTCTTGAACAGGCTGTTGTTAAAACGTGTGTGGACGGGCTTGATATCTTGCCTTCAAACATCGATCTTGCCGGCGCTGAAGTTGAATTAGTTTATATTAAAGATAGAGAACACGTACTAAGTAAGGTGTTGCAATCGGCAAAAAATAGTTACGACTTTATAACAATCGATTGCCCACCGTCGCTCGGATTATTGACCATAAATGCGCTCGCTAGCGCCGATACGGTTATTATCCCAATCCAAAGCGAATATTACGCACTCGAAGGTTTATCACAACTTATGAATACTATAAAGCTTGTGGTAAAACACTTGAACCCAACCTTAAAAATCGAAGGCGTAGTGCTAACCATGAACGATAATCGTGCTATCATTTCAAAACAAATAAGTAGCGAAATTCGTAAATTTTTTGGAAAGCGTGTGTTCGATACGGCAATACCAAGAAATATCCGCCTTGCAGAAGCGCCAAGCCATGGCTTACCTATCATGCTCCACGATACTCGTTGCTCGGGCGCTAAGGCTTACCTAGCGTTGACCGAAGAATATATTGCTAGGCAAAAGAAAAACAACGGAGAAAATAAATAATGAAACCTACTAGAGGATTAGGAAAAGGTTTGTCGGCATTATTTTCAGAAACCGAAGAAGATTACGGAAAAAGCCTTCTCTTCGAAGAATCTGAAAATGATACCGGACAGAGCGTTAGCGAAGTGGATATAGGTTTGATATTCGCTAACCCAAACCAACCGAGAAAGGTCTTTAATGAAACGGCGCTAAAAGAACTTGCCGATTCCATTTCAAAGCACGGCGTGATTATGCCTATCATCGTCAATAAGAGTGGCGATAGATACATGATAATCGCAGGGGAGCGAAGATTTAGGGCAAGTAAACTTGCCGGATTATCTAAAGTTCCCGTTATCATCAAAACGTATAACGAACGCCAAATTAAAGAAATTTCATTGATTGAAAACTTGCAAAGGGAAGACTTAAACCCGATAGAAGCGGCAACTGCAATGCGTTCGCTTATGAACGATTACGGTATGACTCAGGAAGATTTAGCCGATAGAATTGGCAAATCCCGTCCTGCAATAGCTAACACGTTAAGACTATTAACCTTATCGCAAGAAGTAATAAAGATGGTTGCAAACGGCGAACTGTCCGCAGGACACGCCAGAGCGCTTATATCCGTTCCGAACGTTGACCAAGTAAAAATCGCAGAAAGCGTGGTTAAAGACGGGTTGTCGGTTAGGGACGTTGAGAAAAAGGTTAAAGATTACTTTGCTCCACCTGAAGAAAAAGTTAAGAAAAAAATCAAGATGGAACTATCCTTAGAGATGAGAGAACTCGTCGGGGATATGCAAAGGGTCTTAGGTACTCGTGTCAATGCTATTGGCAATGACAAAAAAGGTCGAATTTACATAGATTACTATAATCGAGACGACCTTGATAGAATTAGTGAAATAATAGAATTTCTAAAAAAGAATAAAAAACAATAAGGAGAAAAAAAGATGGATATTGGAATTATTATTTGGATTGCTGTCGTTGTCGTTTCATTGATAATTGAATGGATCACTTCCGAAGCATTTATGATTTGGTTTGCAGCAGGTGGACTTGTTGCAACTATCGTTTCAGTCCTAGGTCTTGACCTATTAACTGCAGGAATTTCTTTCGTTGTCGTTTCAATCGCAACACTCGTAACGCTTAGAGCTAAGCTTAGAAGAAAGAAAGCTTTCGCTAAGATGAATGCGTTCGGCGCATACGACAAGGATTTCGTTTTACTTACCGACATTACTCGTTTTGAACCTGGTACAATCAAGATTGGCGACGTTATTTGGAGCGTTATCACCGATAAGAGTGGAGAAATCGTTCCAGCAGGCACGCTAGTTAAGGCTGTTAGACTTGAAGGTAACAAGTATATCGTTAAACCTGTAATTAAAGATAGCGATAAGAAATACGTTGTTGAGCCAACTGCTCCAAAGGGTAATAAATACGCTGTTGAACACGGTGAACTTGACGAATATTCAGTTCAAACAGTCGTTTGCAAACAACCTGAACAACCTAAAGAAAAGAAAGAGAAAAAGCCTTTCGGTCAAACCAAGTTCGCTTTATTCTTTAAGAAGATTGGCAGTGGAATAAAAGGTCTATTCACTAAGATGGCTGAAAGTTCTAGAGCAAGAAAGGTTAAGAGAGTTGAAGCTAGACAAGAACGTATCAGAAAAGAAAGAGCAAAGAAACCTACAAAGAAGATTATTAGAAAGGTTGTAGTTAAAAAAGTCGTTAAACAACCTGTTCAAACAAATGAACAAGCACAACCAGTAGCAACTGATGAAAAAGCTGCTAACTAGTCCAAAGGATAAAGGAGAACAAGAATTATGTTAAATATGTTATTAGCGCCAATGTCACCTTGGGTGGTTGTTGCAATCGTAGTCGCTGCTGTTATTTTGATTCTTATCATTTCGTTTATTAGAATTATTCCTCAATCTACGGCTGTAGTTGTTGAAAGACTTGGTAGATTTAGTAGAGTTTTGAACACCGGTCTACATCTAGTGTTCCCATTCATCGATAGAATCGTTGATCCTCCTGTTGAAATAGACGCTGCAAAAGTACATAGACACGGAACTGTAAACCACGGAATGCCTGTTATCGGACCTGCTCGTGTTATCAGTTTAAGAGAAAAATTATTAGATTTCCCTGCAAACGACGTTATTACTAAAGATAACGTTACCATGAAAATTGATACTATCGTTTATTGTCAAGTAACCGACCCTAAACTTTATACGTACGGCGCTGAAAGCCCAATGTGCGCTATTCAAAATCTAACTAATACTACTCTTCGTAATATCGTCGGCGAATTAGAACTTGACGAAACCCTTACTTCTCGTGACCTTATCAATAGTAAAATGAGAAAGGTGTTAGACGAAGCAACCGGTTCTTGGGGTGTTAAAATTAACCGTGTGGAAATTCAAAGGATTGAACCACCTGAAGATATTAGAAAAGCCATGGAAGCTCAAGCTACGGCAGAGCGTAATAAAAGAGCATTAATTATTACAGCCGAAGGTAGAAAACAAGCAGACATTCTTGAAGCAGAAGGTAAGAGCCAAGCAGACATTCTTGAAGCTGAAGGTCAAGCAAAGGCTATTGAACTTATCAATTATTCATTCCCAGAAGCACAATACATGACATTGAAAGCATACGAAGCACTCAAAGCACTTGCTGACGGTCAAGCGACTAAGATTATCGTTCCAAGTGAAATTCAAAATATCGCAGGCTTACTTGCAGGCTTAAAGGGTGTTGTAAGTGACGCACCAACGCCAGGATTTAACGCTGACTTAAACGTTGACGTTAGCGCAAAGGCAGAAGCTGTTGCAAAGACTGACGTTGTTGTAAAATAATTAAACAAAATAAAAAGCCAAGCAATCGCTTGGCTTTTGTTTTAAAAATTTTATAAACACTAAAGAAAAGATATCTATATAAACATTATATATAATATGCTAAAATTTACTAGATTAGACGAGAAAAACATTTTTGAAATTAAAGATTATTTAACCGAGTACGGTGGGGAATTTTGCGACCTTTCGGTTGGTATAAAGTATATGTGGCGGGACGATTTTAAGATAGATTACGCCATTTATAACAATACTTTAATAATGAAAGAAACCACCCCAGAGTATGAAAACGCCTTTTATTATCCACTAGGTCAAGACGTGGACGGGGCGTTAGAGAAAATAGAAAATTACACAAAAGAGAATTTTATCCCCTTAAAGTTTTGTTGCATAGATAACCTAACTACCGAGCAGTTTGTCAACCGTTATCACGCCGTGCATATTGAAAACGATAGGGCGTGGAGCGATTATATTTACGACGCTGAAAAATTCAAAACCTATTCGGGCAAAAAGTTTAGTGGGCAAAGAAACCACGTTAATAAGTTTACAAAACTCTACCCTAACTATAAATTTAAGGTGATAGAAAGGAGCGATTTTTCTAGGATAAAAGAGTTTTTGGACGAGTTTAACGCAAAACTAGAGTTCTTAAGGTGGACTGAAGAAGCCGAACAGCAAAAGGTTTTTGAACTTGTAGAAAATATGTTTGAACTAGGTCAAGTGGGTGGTTTAATAGAGATAGACGGTAAAGTAGTGGCGTTTTCTATCGGCGAAAAGATTAAGGATACTTTAATCGTGCATATAGAAAAGGCTTTGACAAAATACGAAGGCGTGTATCCTACTATGGCTAAAGAGTTTGCTATTCATTTTGCCGATAGTTCCATTAAATTTATCAACCGAGAAGAAGATTGTGGGGACGACGGCTTAAGAATTTCTAAACTACAATATAAACCTATCGACATAAAGGAAAAGAACTTCGTTTGTGTAAAAACTTTGTTCGATAAAATTCGTCCACCTATAAATATAAGAGTAGGCGAACTAACTATTTCAGATCACGCTGAAAGCGATAAATTAGACTATTATAATTTATATATGGACGATGAGTTAAACAAGTGGTGGGGGTACGATTATAGGGAAGATTTGGGCGATAAAGAGCCTTCGCCCGACTATTTTTTCTCTTTTCAAAACGCATTAAAAGCCAAAAAGGAAGAATACTCGCTTTTAGTTAGGTTAAGTGGCGCTGTGGTCGATAATTCGGGGTGCGAATTAAAAGAAAACTCGACGGTTATCGGCGAATTAGTGCTACATAACTTTGACTATTTCGGTGGGGTAGAGATAGGCTTTAGGTTTTTTAACCCCTTTCAAAAAAGGGGGTATGCAACCATAAGCGCTAAAGCCTTGATTGACTACGCTTTTAATAATCTCGGTGCAACTACCGTAAAAACTCGATGCTTTAAGCAAAATATCCCATCCTTTAATCTTATAAACAGGTTAGGCTTTAGTTTGGCTTACGAAAACGATACCCATTACTTTTTTGAACAAAAGAGAATATAAAAACCTAACTAAAACAAAAACATCGCAAAAATGAAAGTTTGCGATGTTTTTTGCTTTTATGTTGACTGAAAAATGAATTTTTCGTTAGTAAATCGGTTAGTTAAGGTGTCTAAACGGATTGTAAACAACCCAATAGAAAATTAACCATAAGCCTGCAATACCTACTAGAGAATAGATAATTCTAGAGAACATTGCGCTAGCGCCCGTACCGAAAACAAAGGCAACTAAGTTAAAGTCGAATAGCCCAACGAGTAGCCACACGAGTGCGCCGATTATAACTAACGAGTATGATATAATTGTCGTAATTTTCATAGTATTCCCCCTAGAAAGAGTATTTGTAGTTTTTAGGGTTTTATACGTAAAAATTTTTATTTAGGCTGTTTTTTATGGTAAGTCTATTTATAAGTTATTTGCTGGCTTATTTATTAGAGCGAGCAGTTTTCTAAAACCAACCTATCGAACGAAATAGGCTCGATAAAATCGCTTTTGGTAAAGCGAACGTTGTTGTATTTGGCGTAGTTAAAAAGGTGGGTTTTAATGAGAACGGGCGTGGCGATATCAAGGTTTTCGCAAATTTCTCTTAAGTAATCAAAGAACTCCGAGTAATCGATAGAGCCTTCCTTTTCAAACATGAATTGCTTTAATATCTTATCTTTTTTCATAACCTTTGCCCAAATGCGAATCATAGATAAACTCCTTATATAACTTATTGCCGAAAAACGTACGTCAAATTTTTTTAATTGTACCATAAAAAAGAGAGAAAAGCAATCCCTTTAATTGACAAATTTGCACAAAAAATGTACAATATAATAAAGCAGTATGCCTATATAACGGAGGGCGAAAATTATGATCGAATTAAAAAATCAACTTATAGAACTTCTCGGTGAAAATGCTAGATATTCTTATGAACAACTAGCGTCGATTACGGGCGCTAGCGTTGAACAAGTTAAGGACGCCGTTTTATCTTTAGAACAAGACGGTATTATCGTTAAGTATTCAGCAATCATCAATAACGAAGCCATGGACGAACTTGGCTCAAAAGTTCAAGCGTTAATAGAAGTTAAAGTTGCGCCACAAAAGTTAAAGGGCTTTGATAACTACGCCGAAGAACTTTACAGTTTTAAGGAAGTGCAAAGTCTATACCTTATGAGTGGTACTTTTGACCTTGCAATTTTCGTTGAAGGCAAAAAGATTACCGATATCGCAAAATTCGTTTCTGAAAAATTAAGTATCATTGACGGAATTAGTAGCGTTCAAACACACTTCATCTTGAAAAAATACAAGATTGAAGGGCATATCACTAAAAAAAGTGACGAACATATGAGGCAAATGGTTCAAGCATGAGAGATTTTTTAAGCCATAGAGCAAAAGATATCAAGCCGTCCGGCATTAGAAAGTTTTTCGATATCGTCGCTGAAAGAAAGGACGTTATTTCTTTGGGCGTTGGCGAACCGGACTTTATCACGCCTTGGGATATTCGTGAAGCTGGTATTCAAACCATTAAAAAAGGCTACACCCAATACACTTCTAACAAGGGCTTGCCTGCTTTAAGAAAGGAAATATCCGATTACCTAAAGGTCAATTACAGTGTCAACTTCTCACCCGAAAACGTTATGATAACTGTCGGGGCAAGCGAAGCCATTGACTTGTTTTTGCGTGCCACCGTCAACGAAGGGGACGAAGTGCTTATTCCCGACCCAAGCTACGTTTCGTATAAACCGTGCGTAGAACTTTGTGGTGGAACGCCCGTTTCAGTACCTTGTGACGGCGAGAACGGTTTTAAGTTGACTTACGACAATCTTAAAAAGGTAATAACAAAAAAGAGTAAAATTCTCATTTTTCCATACCCAAACAACCCAACGGGTGGGGTTATGGAAAAGGAGTTTATCGAAAAAATTATTCCACTTATCATTGAGAACGACTTGCTCGTCGTTGCCGACGAAATTTACGCTGAACTAACTTACGGCAACAAGCACGTGTCTATCGCAAGTTTTCCCGAAATGAAAGATAGGGTGGTACTAATTAGTGGATTTAGTAAAGCGTTCGCAATGACGGGGTGGCGTATAGGCTATGCCGCAGCGCCTAGCCCTATATTTGAAACAATGCTTAAGATCCACCAGTACGCCATTATATGCGCTCCGATATTCTCGCAATATGCTGCTCTTGCTGGGCTTGCCAACGGCAAGAAAAACGACTTTATGGATATCAAGGAAATGTGCGAAGAGTACGATAAGCGTAGAAAGTTTATGTATAAAACCTTTACCGATATGGGCTTAGAGTGTTTTGAGCCAAAAGGCTCGTTCTACATATTCCCTTGCGTAAAGAGTACGGGTATGACGGGCGAACAGTTCGCAACCGAACTACTTGAAAAACAAAAGGTGGCAGTCGTACCAGGCGATGCTTTTGGCGAGTTCGGTAAGTATTACGTTAGATGCTCTTACGCATATTCGATGAAGAACTTGGTCGAAGCAACCGATAGAATTGCAAAATTCGTCAAGTCTATAAAGGGCTAACGAATATTGGACGAGTTTTTATAATATAATAGAGTAGTAAAGCATAATCGACAAAAAAATACCATAAAACACAAAAAAGTTGAAAAACTTAAAAAATAAATAAATCAAATAAAAAACGAACAATTAACTAAAGGAATTTATGGAAAAGATAATCGTAATAGGGGCAGGGTTTTCTGGCGCAACCATAGCAAGACTTTTTGCTGAAAGCGGAAAAGACGTCATCGTTATCGATAAAAGGGACACCGTCGGCGGAAACGCTTACGACTATACCGATGCGCATAACATCGTAATTCAACCTTACGGCCCACATTTCTTTCACACGAACGACAAGGAAGTATTTGAGTTTTTATCACAGTTTACCGAGTGGCGAAAGCACGAACACAAGGCGCTCGCAAGAGTGCGTAGGGATAAGTTAGTGACTATTCCTTTCAACCTAAAATCGCTATACGAAGTTTATCCAGACGATAAGGCTGACGCATTAAAGAAACTTCTAATAGACACCATAGGTTTAGACAAAAGAGTGCCTATTTTACAACTTAAAAAGCACGAAAATCACGAAATAAGGAAACTTGCCGACTATATCTACAAGCATATTTTCTCTATTTACACCATGAAACAATGGGGATATAAACCCGAAGTTTTGGGCGAAGACGTTATGAATAAAGTGCCCGTTTGCATAACCGAGGACGATAGATATTATCTAGACACCTATCAATTTATGCCAACGGAAGGCTATACTGAACTTGTAAAAAACATCTTACGTCACCCACATATCCAACTTAAACTTTCTACCGACGCTAAAAAAGAACTTACCTTAAAGAACGGTAAAATCTATTTTGGTGGTGTGGAATTTGACGGCGAAGTTATCTATACCGGTTGCGTTGCCGAACTATTCAATTACAAGTTTGGAACGCTTGCTTATAGAAGCGCTAAGTTCAAGTTTGAAACTATCAAACAGTCCTCTTATCAACCAGTACCCGTGGTTACCTACACGACTTCTAATAAATTTACTAGAATTACCGAGTTTACTAAGTTCACTTGCGAGCCACAGCCTGACGTTACCGTTATTCTAAAGGAATACAGCAAGCCTTATAGAAGAAATAAGAATACGCCGTTTTATCCTATTAGAGTTAAAAAGAACTTGGCTCAATACGATAAGTATTTAGAAGAATCTAAAAAGTATCCTAACTTGCACCTACTTGGTAGACTTGCAAATTATAAGTGTATCAATATGGACGTCGCAGTTAGAAACGCTATGAATTTGTTTAATCAAATAAACCAAGTTTCAAGCGACGAAAGTTTAGCAGAACAAGAATAAAACATAAGAATACATATAACAAAATTGCGATATCTTTAGTAAGATATCGCAATTTTACTTAATGGAATAATTCATAAAAAACAAAAAACTCGGCTTTTTGAGCCAAGTTTAATAAATTTTAGTAAATTTTTTGGACGATTATTTTGCTTTGTTGGTGTTTTGTGGAGCAATTTCAATAGTAGGAATATTGATATAATCAGGGATATCCACGTCTTCATTAAATTCGCCTTCGGCTTCGATTATGCTCTTATTTGCCTTTAATCTTCTTGCATCTCTATTGTTAATGTGAGTAGCAAGTATAAACCCAACGATTAAAGTGCCGTAGAACGAGCAAAGACGCCAAACCATCATAGCAGGGAAGGCAAGACCTGAAACCAATGAACCACTAAACAATAGGTAGAAGCCACCGTCAACAACCCCAGAGTTGCCTGGCGTTGGAACGAAAGATACCGACGCTAATAACATATACGCAATTATAGCGATTACTATATATTCTTGGAAAAAGGTTAAGCCTTCGATATAAAATCCAAAGGTTTTCAATACGAAAAACGGAATTAAACTCAAGCAAAAATTTTCTAAAAAACTTAACAAAACGATGAGTAAAAATGCAATAGGCGTAGAGCCGAGTTTTTTTAGACAGTGCGAGTTATGTACTATATTTTTAATGGTCGAGCGCAAGGTCTTGTTAGGATCTTTTAAGATGCGAAGTTTTGCGCCTAGTTTAACCACCCAGTACACGAGTTTAGAGCCGATTTTAGGCATAACCGAAAATAAAACTATCATTGACGGCATACCGATAAAGCAAATGCAACCGATAATAGTAAGTAGGCATAGGGTTGGGGCGTAACTTTCGGGAATCATAGCTTGCGAGTTAAGAACGTTAGTGTTAAACATGGTTAGCGCAATTATTGCTAAAATTACGAAAGTCAACTGATTTAAGAAAAATGAAGCGATAGGGATAGACGCTGCTGCGCCACCACGCACGCCGTGTTTTGAAAGATGATAAATTTCAAACGGTTGACCACCTACTGCAAGAGGGGTTACGTTATTATAGTAAGTGCCGAGCACTGCCGTTTCCATAGAAAGTTTTACGTAAGATTTGCCAGTAAGCGCTTTGCACATAACAACGTTCTTTAATCCCTTCCAGAAAAAAGATACGAAAAGGAAGAAAACGGCAATAAGTAAACACCACCAATTCTTGCCCAAAATTTGCATTATTTCTTCAAAGGTTGCCTTTTCTCTACCTGCGTTGTCACCAAAAAAATCGTTGTACGCAGTTATTGCAATAACGCCGACTATAAATACGATAAATAAAACAGAGCAAACGTTTTTGAAGATTTTTTGTCTTTTGCTAACGCCGTCGTCCTTCTTGTCTTGGTCGATAAAGGCTTGTGGAGGGGTAATATTTTGGTTATTTTCGACAAAATCTTTTTGTTCTTTCTGGCTGGTCATATAGCGTTTACCTCCCCACGTTATTATCTTTTTACAGTATAGTATATTAATTATATATTAAATACAGTTAATTGTCAATAAGGTTTTAAAAAATTATTGTCTAAATTTGCCCAAAAAACCAAATTTTTTCACGGTTTTTTGCTAAAAATGGCTAATATTGAAAGCAACTTGAAAATTAAAAAGATAGCACGTATAATCTAGTTGTGAAAAGTGTTAATAAATTTTAACTTTTGACAATTTAACAAAAATCAAAAAAACGATTTACATTAGCATAAAAATGTGTTAGAATAATTTAAAAGTTGTTTTGTAAGGAAAGGTAATGAAAGTTTTAATTTTAGCAGTGACAGCCGGTGAAGGACATAATTCTATAAGCAAAGCGATTGCTTCTCAATTAGGGGATAGAGCAGAAGTTAAGATCTACGACCTTTTTAAGAACGAGCAAAAATTTATGGAATTCGTGGTAAACGATTTCTATTTTTGGTCGTGCAAAAATTTCTTAAAACTTTCAAACGCTCTTTTTAGAAAAATGCGTGACTCGGAGATTAAGGACGTTAAGCATACTAGTATGCACAAAATGTTAAAGAAAACCAAGCCTCGCATATTAAAGCTTATCAACGACTATCAGCCTGACATGGTCTTTTGCGCACACACTTACGCTGCGCATATAATGAGCGAGTTTAAGGAAAACGGACTTTATAATAACAAAGTCTTTTACGTGGTGAGCGACTACGACCTTTCGCCTTGTATTGAAACTTGTACTTTCGTGGACTACGTAATTTCGCCAAACGCCGATTTTGACGATATCTTAATCAAGAAGGGCTTTAAAAAAGAGCAAATTTTACCGATCGGTATTCCCGTTGCGCCAAAGTTTGCAGTTGCTATCGATAAAAAAGAGATTAGAGCAAGGCTTGGCGTTTCCCAAGATAAGTTCGTGGTGTTTATCATGAACGGTGGGGTAGGTTTTGGAAGAACTGAAAAACTTATTCAAAATCTTTGCAAGGCAAACGTGGACTTTGAAGTTATTTGCGTTTGTGGTAAAAACAAAAAATTAAAAGCCAAAATCGATAAGTATATAAGCAAAGGCAAATATAGGATAAAGGTGTATAATTACGGCTTTGTTAATAACGTTGAAGAGTTGATGAGCGCTTCCGACTGCTATATCGGCAAAATGGGTGGGCTTAGTATCAACGAAGCCTTAAATAAGGGCTTACCACTAATATCTATAAAAAAATTGCCTTGGCAAGAGTACGATAATATGGTCTACCTAACCAGTAAAGGGGTTTGCGACTATATTTACGACGATAAGAAAGCCTACCTAGTACTCGAAAATTTGATAACTACCGACGGGCTGTTTGATGAGAGAAAGAACAACATTAAGTGTGTTTATAAGCCAAACGCCATATTTGATATAGTTGATAAAATGCTAGAAGTACAATGATTTGCGTACTTATGATAGGCGTTTCAAAAGTAAAGACTAATAAGATAAAAATAAAATGCTAGAGTTTTAGTGGCGTAGTGATAGGGATTTATCGCTACGCCACAACTATATTTGCCTAACGGCAAGTTATATTGCTATCGCAGTGATATTTTGCTTTGCAAAGTGATATTTTCACTATCGTGAAAGTTGAGGCAAATATAATATAACTTTGACCGTAGGTCAAAATATAACTGCTTACGCAGTTGGCGTTCGTTTCGCTCGGCTAAACTGTTTACTGCGTAAACAATATAACTTTTAGCCACAAGGCTAAAAATACAACTTATTTTGTTTAACTACTGTGCTAAAGATAAAGCCCACTGTACTTCGCTTTAAGCGAAATATAGTGGGCTACACTTTTATTTTTAATTGAAATCCCTATGTCTATTGAAAATTAACACTCTAGCATTTTTTTAGTTGATTGTCTATCAACAATTATGTAATGGTAAAATTTTGGTTAGTTGATTATGTCAACCGTTATTTTCGCCGTTTCTTCAGGCGAGATTTTAATGGATACAGGGTACTTGCCTGCAGTCTTTATGTTTGATTGAATAATGATTTTTTTCTTGTCGATATCAAAGCCTAATTCTGCAAGTTTGTCGCCTATTTCCTTATTGGTAACGCTACCGAAGAATTTACCCGTTGCGCCACTCTTAACTTGAATAGTCACTGAAATTCCGTCTAATTTTTCCCTTAATTCCTTGTTGGCTTTTAAGGTTTCTTGACGGTGGAAAGCCTGCGCTTCCTTTTGTTGTTTGTTTTCGTTAATCGCTTGACTGTCGGCAGGCTTTGCTAAACCTTTCTTAATCAAAAAGTTTTGAGCAAATCCGTCCTTTGCTTCGATAATGTCGCCTGCTTTTCCAGAGCCTTTTACGTCTTTTAATAAAACTACTTTCATTTTAGTTCTCCTTTACTGTACATAATTATTTTAACCGTAAAAACAAAAAAAGTCAATACGATATGGTATTATTTTTATAAATATTACCCATAATAACTGTAAAAGGAGAGATAATATGTATAAAAACAGCAATATTAAATGTGACGTAAGAAATTGTAAGCACAACTGTCAAGGTGAAAACTGCGAACTTCAATCAATCACTGTAACTTGTGGTTGTCAAGGTAGTTGCACTTGTTGTGGCGACTTCCAAGAAGTTGAATAATAAATAAACAAAAAAAGATAAGTAAAGAAGGTCGCTTTTACTAGCGACCTTCTTTATTTCATATATTATTCGGAAAAAATAAAAAATCCCATTGTACACGCTTAAAGCCCAAGAAATTTAAGCGTTACGCCTTATCTACTATCTATTCTACCATAAATTTCTAATTTGTCAATAGTTTTTGAAAAATTTTTGCAAAAACGTGTACTTTTTTTTCAAAATAATGAAACGGACGAAAATAATTATGTTAAAATACCCGTTTTTTTCGGGCTTTGGGTAATGAAAAAGTTGTTGACAAAAATCGTTATATACATTATAATATATAGGTTAAATGTGAAAGTGGGTATTTCTCACGATTTTTTAGAGAATATCTACTAAATACTTAATGATTAAAATTTAAACAAACTTAAAAAAATTGCTTATAAAACGGAGGGTATTTTTATGGCAGAAGAAGTTATATTAACTAAAGAAGGTAAAGAAGAACTTGAAAAACGTTTAGAGTACTTAAAACTCGTTAAACGTGCTGAAATTACCGAAAGAATAAAGACTGCTAGAGAATTTGGGGACTTGTCGGAAAACGCTGAATACGACGCTGCTAAAAACGAACAAGCCATGATCGAAGGCGAAATTCAAGAAATTGAAAATAAACTTAAATACGCAGTAATCATCAAAGATTCTACCGCTAAAAAAGGCGTTGTTTCTCTTGGAAGCAAGGTTGATTTAATGGACGAAGATACTAAAGAGGCTATGACTTACGAAATCGTTGGTACTACCGAAGCCGACGTTGAAATGGGCAGAATTTCTAACGAAAGCCCTGTTGGCAACGCTCTTTTGGGAAGAAAAGCAGGCGAAACCGTTTCGGTTATGGTCCCTGCAGGCGTAACTACTATAACCATTAAAAAAGTATACTAAGATAAAACAGTAGGGAATATATTATGGATCAAACTAAGAATAACGGTCAAAATACTCAAGCAGTTGAACTTGACCTTAACGAAATTTTACAAGTTAGAAGAGATAAATTAAAGGCGTTAAAAGAAGCTGGCAAAGACCCTTTTGAAAAGGTTAGATACGATAGGGACGCTTACAGCCAAGACATTAAAGACAACTACGCTGAATACGAAGGCAAAACGGTCGGCGTTGCTGGTAGACTTATTTCTAAAAGAATTATGGGTAAGGCGTCTTTCGCCGTTATTTTGGACGGTAAAGGCACTATTCAATCTTACCTATCTATTAACGATTTGGGCGACGAATATCTATCTTTCAAAGAATACGATATCGGCGATATCATCGGCTTAAAAGGAAAGGTATTCACCACTAGAACGGGCGAAATTTCTATTCACGCTGAAAGCGTTGAATTGCTTTCAAAATCGCTTTTACCACTTCCTGAAAAATTCCACGGCTTAAAGGACGAAGATACTAGATACCGTCAAAGAGAAATAGACCTAATCGCTAACCCTGAAGTTAAAAAGACTTTCGTGGCTCGTTCTAAAATCTTGTCGGCAATTCGCCGTCATTTGGACAGCGTGGGCTATCTAGAAGTTGATACCCCTGTTTTGCAACCACTTGAAATAGGCGCTGCTGCAAGACCTTTCAAAACCCACCACAACGCTCTCGATATCGATATGTATTTGAGAATCGAAACCGAACTTTACCTAAAAAGATTGATAGTCGGTGGCTTTGATAAGGTTTACGAAGTAGGTAGAATTTTTAGAAACGAAGGTATGGATAGATCTCACAACCCAGAATTTACTACGGTTGAAATGTACCAAGCATACAGCGATTATCTAGACATGATGAACTTAATCGAAAACATGTATAGATCTATCACCGAAGAAGTTTGTGGAACGACCTTAATTACCTATCAAGGTGTTGAAATCGATATGGGCAAGCCTTGGGAAAGACTTACCATGGTCGAAGCCGTTAAGAAGTACGCTGGCGTTGACTACAACGATTGGACTACCGACGAACAAGCTAGGGCTGTGGCTAAAGAAAAGGGCGTTGAAGTTGAAGAAGGGGATAGCGCAACCAAAGGTCACGTTCTTATCGCTTTCTTCGATAAGTTCGTAGAAGAAAACCTAATTCAACCGACCATCATTTACGACTACCCTGTTGAAAACTCGCCACTAGCTAAGAGAAAACCTTCAAATCCTGCGTTTACCGAAAGATTTGAGTACTTTATTTACGCTAGAGAAATGGGTAATGCGTTCAGCGAATTGAACGACCCTATCGACCAAAAAGAAAGATTCGTTAAGCAAGTTGAAGAAAAGAGAGCAAGGGGCGGTAACGACGCTAAGATCGACGAAGACTTTATCACTGCGTTAGAATACGGTCTTCCACCTACGGGTGGCTTAGGCTTCGGCGTGGATAGATTAGTTATGCTCTTAACTGACAGCGCATCGATTAGGGACGTAATTTTGTTCCCAACCATGAAACCTATAAAGAGATAAGGCTTCTACACAAATTCTGGTTGATTTTTGGTGGAAAAATACCGTGAATTACTGCGTGTTTTGTTCGGTTAAATACTTTTCAAGTATTCGCCCGCGTCGCAACGCGAAAGAGAGCAAAAGGGCAAATTAAAATTTACCCTATACGCTACTCGTTCGGTTGCTCCTTATCACAAAAAATCTTTTACAGAGTAAAACATTTTTCGTGAGAGAGATTTTAACACTTGTTCTTCTTGCATTTTTCTCCCCAAAACGTTAACACTAATCAACCATTATTTGTTCCGTCGCCTTAAAAAATTAAAACTAACTGATTTTTTACGGAAAAATCTTGAGAGTAATAAAAAAACTTAAAAAAGAAGATATCAAATGGATAATAGGATAACTAAAAAAAGATTACAAGACCTTTTGTCTTACGATTGGTTAAAGGCAGTTCTAATAGTGCTTGGCGTGATTATCGCGTGGGAATTTATATATTCGGTAGCGTCGGTTAAACTCACGGCAGGTCAAGAATTCAAAGTGTTTTTTGACCAAAATATTTATCACGTGGATTCGGATAATATCGTAGGTACGTTAAAAGATAAAAATATCGTAAGTTACGACGTGTTGAAAGTCGGCTCTGAAAATATGCTTGCAGAGTACAACCTACTTTCTACTCGTATAGAAGTTGGCGAAGGCGATATCGTGTTTACCGATAACAAGGTAGCAGAGCCTGACGGAGATAAGAAAGTTTCTATTCGTGCAAAGGAAGTCGTAGACGGCACTCCTATCTATTCGTATGAAGTTTTGCTTAGAGAAAGCAAAAAATATATAATCGATAACTTCTATAAGGACGGCGTTATAGATATTTCTAAAGAAAACCCACTCCTTCTTAAAGACCCTTCGGTGCTAGACGAGTTAGTGCTAGACTTAGCAAATCTCGACGAGCAAAAAATCGAGTCGGTATTCCGTCAAAGAATGAAAGGCGACAATAGATTTAGAAACGAAGAGCAAATTAAGGAAGGAATAAAGGACGAAAAAGCGAGAATAGAAAAACTCGTTAGCGATATAAACTTCTTTAACGCATTTATGCAACAAGCCGAAACCATTTTTGGTCAAAATATATTTATGCGCTACACCAAATACGAGCAGTCCGAAGACTTTAACCCAGGCGAATATGCTGAAGTCGTGCAAAGGGAAAAGAATAACGGCAGAGAAAATGCAATTTACGGCATAGACATGGGTGTGTTATCGGCTAAAGGTGGGGATAAAAACGCTTCTTCTTTGGTTAAATTAAAGACCACGAACACCGACGAAGTGTTTACGGCAGACAACGTTATAATGATGGTTATTAACTTAAAAGACGAACAACCTCATTTGCAATACGAAACCATTTCGTTTATAAGATATATCGTACAAACCTATTCGATTTTTAAGGGTTAAAGGAACAGTTATGTTTATTACTTTTGAAGGGTGCGAAGGCGTTGGCAAATCGCGCCAAATAAAAGAATTAGAAAATTATCTAAAAACCAACGGCATACCTTACTATCTAACTCGTGAACCAGGTGGAACTCCCGTTTCCGAACAAATACGAAAGGTTATTTTGGACGGTAAGAATACTTCCATGACTGACGAGTGCGAAGCGCTTTTATACGCCAGCGCAAGGGTTCAACTTCTTAAAGAAGTGGTTAAACCAAAGCTCGATGCAGGCGAATTAGTGCTTTGCGATAGGTATATCGATTCGTCGCTCGCTTACCAAGGCTACGCAAGGGGGTTGGGCGTCGATTTCGTTGAGAAAATCAACGATTACGCAATCAAGAACTTTATGCCCGACTTTACCGTATTTTTAGATCTTCCACCAGAACTCGCTTTTAAGAGAAAGGGTGGGGTTGATAAAAACGATAGGCTTGAACTTTCGGGCATGGATTTTCACCAAAAGGTATATCAAGGCTATAAGGACTTGGCTAAAAAGTATTCGTCTAGGTTTATCGTTATAGACGCTAGTGGTACTAGAGAGCAAACTCACCAAAAAATAATTGACGCTTTAAAAGAAAAAGGCGTTATATAATAAGGGTAAACATGATAGATTTTACGGCTATTATACAAAATACGAACGCTTATCGTATGATACAATCGGACAAGCAAAAGGGTAGTCTTTCGCACGCATACTTAGTTCTTACTTCGGATAAGGATATGTTAGAAGATTACGTTAAACTTTTGGTCAGTCTTATGTGTTGTGAAGATAACGGCGTTTGTTTAACTTGCAGGACTTGTAGGCTTATTGCCGACAAAATGCACCCCGACGTAATTTTCTATCCTCAATCAAAAGCAAAAAAAGATAAAGACAAAGAAAAGGGCGCAAAAGCCAAAGCCGACACCGTTTGCACTGAAGATATCGTATCTTTAATCGAAGAGAGTTTTATTAAACCTATCGAGTGCGACAAAAAGGTGTTCGTTATCCTAAACGCCCAAGACATGAACGTTCAGGCACAAAATAAACTTCTAAAAACGCTAGAAGAGCCACCTAAAAACGTTCATATAGTGCTTGGTGCAACAAGCGAATTTTCTTTGCTTCCAACGGTTAAGTCAAGGGTGAAAAAGTTGGAAATTCCACCTTTTGACAACCAAACCATATTCAAGGCGCTTGAAAACGAGTGCCCAGACCATCAAAAATTAAACTTAGCCGTATCGTGTGGGGACGGAACGATTGGAAAAGCCTTGTCCCTTTACGGCGACAAAAGTTTGCAAAACTTAACTGAACTCGTCTTAGATATGCTAGTTAATATGAATTCTAGCAAGGACGTATTAAAATATTCGACAAAAATTACCGAGCAAAAGGTCGATTTATCGCAATTTTTATCGGTTCTACAACTTCTTTTAAGGGATTTATTAGTACTAGCGCAAAAAAAACAAGCTTTAGCCCTTAATAAGCAAGCGATTGACGAGCTAGAAAAAACTAAAAACTTTAATACAGGCTCGCTAATTCACGCTTTGGAAACGGTCAACGAGGCTGAAAAGAGAAAGAAGTTTAATATGAACGAAACCATGCTTTTAGAGTGGTTGTTGTTTCAAATTTTGGAGGGAAAACATAAATGGCAAAAATTGTAGGTGTTAAATTCAAAAACACTGCTAAAATATATTATTTCGCACCCGAAGAAGGTGTGGAATACCAAGAAAAATCGGGAGTTATCGTCGAAACTGCCAAAGGCTTGGAGTACGGTACTATCGTTATCGGCGTGACCGATATGCCCGACGATAAAATCGTTCACCCATTAAAGCCCGTTATTAGAAAGGCTACCGAAAAGGACGAAAAGACCGTTCGTGATAACGAACAAAAAATCCCCGAAGCCTTGGAATTCGCTAACAAAAAGATTGAAGAAATGAAGTTAAACATGAAACTCGTCGGCTGTGAATACGCTTTCGACGGCAAGAAACTTGCTTTCTTCTTTACTTCTGATAACCGTGTGGATTTTAGAGAATTAGTTAAGGTTTTAGCTAGCAAATTCCACGTTAGAATAGAACTTCGCCAAATCGGTATTCGTGACGAAACTAAACTGCTCGGCGGTATTGCGCCTTGTGGAAGAGAGTGCTGTTGCGCATCTTACCTATCCGACTTTGCTAAAGTTACTATAAAAATGGCGAAAAATCAAGGACTTCACTTAAACCCTGGTAAGATAAGTGGACTATGTGGTAGACTTATGTGCTGTCTAGAGTATGAAAACGAATATTACGCTGAAGCGTGCAAAAAAGTTCCAAAACTAGGTGGAACGGTCGGAACGCCAGAAGGGGACGGCGTGGTTATCTCTAACGATATGCTTAAGATGATTTGTAAAGTTAAGATAACTAAAGAAGACGGCAGTGAAGTGTATAAGGATTTTCCTGTCGATAGGTTAAAATTTAAGAAAGCAAAGCCTACCGATAACGACGATGACGACCAAGATAAAACTGTTTCTGAAGATATGAAAAAAATCTTGGATTAGTTGTTTACAAACGTAAAATATTGTGATACAATATATATAATCAAATACTAATTAGGAGGGAGACTTCAATGGCTTATAAAATTAGTGATCAATGTATCTCTTGTGGCGCTTGCGCAGATACTTGTCCTTGCGGTGCTATCAGCGAAGGCGAAGGTCAATTCGTTATCGATGCTGAAGCTTGTATGAGTTGTGGGGCTTGCGCAGAAGGTTGCCCTGTAGAAGCAATTTCTGAAGAATAAGAAACTGCATTAACTTAGAAGTTTGGGGTGCGATTTTTTGTCGCACCTTAACTTTTTTCTTAAAGGCGACTCATCAAAAAATAACTGTTTTTTACGGCAAAATACTGCAAAATACTGTGCGTTTTGCTCGGTTAAATACTTTTCAAGTATTCGCCCTTGCAAGAACGCTCGTCTTTTTTGTATTTTTCTCGTAAAACCGTTATCACTAATCGTTTATTTTTTGTCTCATCACCTTTTGTGATGTGAGTTTTTCGTAAAACCAATAAATCTAATCAGTTGTCTTTTTCTCAATCGCCTTGTGATAAATAATAAATCTAATCAATCATTTTTTGCTTCAACACCGATAAGGAGCAAGACACTAATCAGTTATTTTTTGTCTCATCACCTTTTGGGCAAGGTGTTTCAAAATTTTAATTTATAAATAAGGAATTATTATGCAAACAGTTGAAAAATTAGCAAACGATATAATCGTATATCAAGATGATGAACTTTATACCTTTACTTCGGACTCTATTTTGCTCTCTCTTTTTGCTAAGGCGAAAAAAGGGGAAGTGGTTGCTGATTTTTGCGCTGGCAGTGGGGTTGTCGGGCTGAATTTTTATGCACTTAACTCTAATCTTATAAATAGCGTGACCTTTTTTGAAGTGCAAAATTCGCTTTTTGAACTTTGCAAAAATAGTATTGAACAAAATGGACTTAACGAAAAGTGCGTGGCGATAAACACAAAACTTCAAGATATTGAAAACAAATATTACGGGTTATTTTCATTGATTTTGTGCAATCCACCGTATATGAAAATAGGACACGGCGAAGAAAATCAAGACGAGAAAAAGGCTATTTGCAAGAGCGAAGTTTTGCTATCCTTAGACGAACTTTGTCTAGCCATTAGCAAGTGCTTAAAGTACGGTGGGCGTACGGTTATGTGCCATAGAGCCGATAGATTAGTCGAAGTTATTTGCGCTTTCAAAAAGTACAATATTGAGCCAAAGCGTTTGCAATTTGTGTGCGCTAAAAATAAACAGCCTTACCTAATCATTATAGAAGGCGTTAAAGGGGGTAAAAGCGGTATTACCATTTTAGAAAATATCGTAAATTAAGATATGTTATATTTTGTAGCAACGCCTATTGGCAACTTAAAAGATTTTTCATTTCGTGCGATAAACGTACTAAATGAAGTCGATGAAATCGCTTGTGAAGACACTAGGCATAGCCTTGCCTTGCTCAACGCTTACGACATAAAAAAACCACTCGTTTCTTACCATAAGTTTAACGAAAAGGAGTCGGGCGAAAAGATTATCGAAAAACTAAAGTCGGGCAAGAATATCGCCGTTATTTCGGACGCAGGTATGCCGGTTATAAGCGACCCTGGTAACGTTCTAGTCAATATGCTAATAGAAAACGGACTTGAATTTACAATAGTTCCTGGGGCTTGCGCTTTCGTTTCGGCGCTCGTTTTAAGTGGGTTAGACAGTTCTAAATTTTGCTTTTTAGGGTTTTTACCTAGCAAGAATACAGAGAAAAAAGAGTTTTTGCAAAAGTACAAAGATTTAGATATGACCTTAATTTTTTACTCAGCGCCACACGATATAAAAAAAGATATAGAGACCATCTATCAAGTGTTTGGCGATAGAAAGGCAGTTGCCGTTAAGGAAATAACTAAACTTCACGAAAAAGCCGAACGCTTTAACCTAAAGGATAATCTATCTAGCGAACCAAAGGGTGAATTCGTGCTTTTAGTTGAGGGTGGCAAGATGCAAAACCAAAACCTAAATTTAACCGAAAAAGAACATATCGAACTATACCTAAAACAAGGCATGGACAAAAAACAAGCCTTAAAAATGGTGGCAAAAGAAAGGGGCGTAGCAAAATCTTCTCTCTATAAATACACAATAGAAGAATAAGTTAATATAAAAATCTAGAAAACTCGATTTATATAGAAATGCGTGTAAGAGTTCATATCACTCTTGCACGCAATTTTTGTTTGACATATTTTGTAAAATATTATATACTTTACGCCGTGGAAACCAACTGTCTCTTGCTTAAGATTTTTAGTAGATATGCAGTTGGCGGTTAAAAAGACGGTTGCCTTCTTTTTGTCATCTCGCGAAAGCGAAATAAAAAGAGGAGGTGTTGTACATATTGCTCTCGCGGGAAATTTATTTTTCACGGAGGACAAATGCCGATGTTTTCAATTATTGTTGGATTGTTTACGATTATTGGTGCAATCGCCACCATTATTAGCATTTTTAGCAATAAAAGAAAGTAAGCCGTCTCTAGCCCAGACGACTTACTTCTTTTATGAATTTTTTCATAAATAAGAATTATAGTTATTGTGGCAACCGTCTTTTGGTTTCCACATTTTTTATTATATTTATTTTTATGCAAAAGTCAAGTGATTTTTGCTATAGCCTATATATATTATTATAGAAAAACGAATTTGTCAATGCTCTATGACAAATTTTTTATTTTTTAATCCCTATTTTTCGATTATGAATTGTTGGTCTTCGGTTAGGTTTACCACGATGCAGTCGTTCATGTAAGTGCATTCAGGTAAAACTATCATAGCGCAAAGTTCGTCCTTGTTTGCTGGTAATGGCGCTAAATGCCAAACGCAAGCGTTCATTTTGATAAGCGTGTTCTTAGGTACTAAAAACGCCTTAGTCTTATCGGTAATAGGCGAGCCTGCAGAAGGCTCTGCAACGTGCAAAATCATATCGTCGTTAAGTGGCATAATGATTTCACAAGTGGTTGTGTGGTATTCGATAGAGTTTACAAGCATTTTTTCAGGCTTTTTAACAAGTATTGGAGAAAAAGCCACTTGTCCGTCGTGATAAGCCGTAAGTCTATCAGGGAAAAAACGATGGAGTTCGCCGTTTAGCGAATGACCTTGTGGGTCGTCCATCTTGTAATAAGCGCCGTAAGGCGCAAAGTCTTGTTTAGTCAATGGTTGTACTTTTATAGTTTTCATAAAAATTTACCCCTTATTATATATAATGTTTAGTAAAACCTATTTTTTATCGGTACTGCCGAATCCACCCGTACGGAGAGAACGAGCGTCATCGTCAACGGTGATACCGTATTCCACGAAAACGCCTTGCGCAAAGGCATTGCCTTTTTCGATTATTAACGTTTTATCTCCACAGTTGGTAATCTTAATAAAAATATGCCCCTCATTATCGGCGTAATAGTAGTCGCTATCGATAATACCAACGGTGTTATCTAGTCTTAACCTATACTTAAACCCTAAGCTTGAGCGTGGATAAACCTTAAGCACCCAGCCCTCAGTAATCTTAACTCTAATCCCCGTTGGAATTTTAGCAGTTTGACCTTGTTCAAGGCGAATTTCAATAGGCGCAAAAAAATCGTACCCAGCGCTACCTGCCGTAGCACGCCTTGGGAGAGATAGTTCGGCGTAGTTTTGTCCACCCGACTTTTGATATTCACTTTCACTCACTTTGAAAAATTGAGCAATTCTTTTCATAAGGTTTTCCTTTTGAAACTGTTTATTTATAATCAGTTTATATTAAAATAAAGGTTCTTCGTGTTTAAGTTGCAAACGCAATAGTTTAGTTCTGCTACCGTAAATAATAGTTACGGTAAATAGCAGAACGTATAGAACGAATAAGAAGATAGGGAAAGCGTCAAAGCCAACCCAAGTAGTAATTAAACCGAACAACAACGGCATAGTAAGCATACCTAAGTTATAGAAAAGGTTTTGTGCCGTTGAAATAGACCCGAATAAGTTGTTGCCGAAGTTAGTAGGCGTTAAACTTATAATGCTAGGATAGATAGGGCCGTTACCGAATCCGATAAAGAATAGCGCTGCGCCGTTAAAGAAAGATGTGGTCGGCAAGAAGAATAGTATGAAGGCTATTCCGAAAAAGGCAAGCGAAATTTGTGCCGTTTTTTGAGCAGGAGTAACTACGGATACACGACCTGAGAAATATCGCCCAGCCGTAATACCTACGTAATAGAAAGTTAAAAACCCTGCGGCGTCGGTTGAGGTAAGCCCTAGCGATTGCACAAGGTAAGTACTTCCCCAAAGACCACAAGTAAATTCAACACCTGCAGTTAAAAAGAATAGCGCACAGGCAGCCCTTACTGCAGGGATCTTTGCAAGTTCGCCTGGCGTAAATACGATAGGATCTTTTTGTAAGGTAATAGATAGAGCAATGTTCCAAGTATTTTCGTCCGTTTGCTTAGAAGCCTTATTCATAAACGGCAAAGTGATTAGAGTTATTACTGCAATAATGCCCATGACGAGCGCAACTAAATGATAACCACTACGCCAATCGTTAGAAGTCGTCAACGATGCGAACATTAGTAAAGGCGATATCGATGCGCCAAGACTGTAAAAACAGTGTAAGAAAGTTAACTTTGACGGAGAATACTTAGCCGTTGCATACTTTGTTAAGGTTGAGTCGATAAGCCCCGTTCCGAATCCTAAAGGAATAGATAACAAGCAGAAGAACAATAGCGAATCGATAGTTGAGAAACCGATGAGAATAATAGCCATGAACACGGTGGTTATGGCAGAAACCAAAGCCGTTCCAAATTTACCCACGAGTTTTGAAGCAAGAAGGCTAGATAAAACCGTACCTAACGCAACGCAAGCAAAAATATAAACGGCGTCGGTATCGAGAAGCCCTAGATTATCCGAAATAGCCGGCCATGCAGCGTTAAATACTGAGTCTGGTAGCCCCAGCCCAATAAAAACTATTGAAATTACGAGAAATAGTAAAGTTGCCATATTTTTATTAACCGTTCTTAATGTTTTTCTTAAATATAAATTGAAATAAATTAAAAATTTATTTAATAATTGCTTATCCAATATATTATAACAAACATCGTGCTTAAAATCAACAATTTTTTGATTTTTCTTTGTTAGTTATCAAATCTCTAGTGCGTTTAGCGTAAATTATGGTGGAAATTACCATGATTGCATATAAAACGGCTAGGCAAATAGGGAAAATTTCAACTCCTAGCCACTCTGCCAAGAACCCGAAAACGGGTGGCATTAAAAGTATGCCTATATTACAGCACGCCGTTTGGGTGGCTATAACTGAAGCCGACATATCTTGACCAAAGTATCTAGGCGTTAAAAAGGTTAAGTTTGGAAAGGTCGGCCCGTTGCCGAATCCTATCATAAAGAGCGCCACGCCCTTAAAGGTCGCAGGGATAGGTAAGAAAAGTATAACTAGCGCAAGCCCAACTACTCCATATCCCAAAAAGATTATTTTTTGTGGATTTATCCACTTTGAAATAACGCCCGAAACTGCTCGCCCAGAAGTAATTCCTATATAGTAAAAGGTAAGCGTGGCGGCGGCAAGACTTTCTGACATTTTTTCTACTTGAACAAGATAAGTGCATCCCCAAATTCCACAAGTAAACTCCAACGCCACCGTAAAGAAGAATACCACCCACGCAACTCTTACCGCTGGCATTTTAGCGAGCGTGAAAACGGACTTAGGTTTTTGTTCAACTTGCTTTTCTTGTTTTTCTTGCGTCTTGTTCTTTACCTTTTTCCAAAGAGGAAGGGCTAAAAAGCCCACCAAAGTAATGGTTGCCATAATGATTGCAACTATATGATATCCACCTTGCCAACTATCGGTTTTTGCAAGCGCAAAAGACATTAAGAGTGGGGACGCCGAAACGCCCACACCGTAAAAGCAGTGCATAAAACTCATGTGAGTTGAAGAATAATTTAGCGCCACGTAATTGTTGAGAGCGGCGTCTATTGCGCCAGCGCCCAGCCCTAACGGTATAGAAAGCAAGCAAAAGAAAATTATATTATCGCCGAGCGAGAATATTAAAAGCATTATGGTCGTTAAAAGGGTAGATAAAGCGGCAACCTTGCCCGTTCCTAGTTTAGCAACTAATTGCGAAGCAAAAAGGCTGGATAAAACCGTGCCTACCGAAATCAAAGTGGTCACGTAGTTAGCATAACTTATAGGAAGATTAAGGTCGGAATAAATATCCGGCCACGCTGCGCCGAACAGCGAGTCGGGTAACCCTAACCCCACGAACACAAATGAAATTACTATAAATAATAACGTCGCCATAACGCTCCTTAATTATACCGTTTTAGTTTTTTTGATTTTGAGTTTTTGAATTTTAATTTATACGACTATCGCCAAGGTGAGAACGCTTAAAAGCAGTGTTGGAATAGCCACGGTAGAGCCATAAAGCATAAATTTTCTAAACGACAAGTTGACCTCGTAATTTTTCAAAATTTTACTCCACATAATGCCTGCAAGTGCGCCCACGGGCGTTAGAAACGCACCTATATTAGAGCCGATTATCGCACCGTAAACGGCGTATAGGTTTTGTCCGTTTATTATTTTGTCGAACAACACGCTCATAGGAATATTGTTTAGAAGATTTGCGCTAAAGGTAGATAAAAACCCAAACGTTATGCAGTCTAGCTTAGTGTTGGTAATGGTTGTTTTTGCTATAAGTTCGGTCACGCCGTTTTCCTTTAACGCTAAAACGATTACGAACATGGACAAAACGAAAGGTACGAGTTCGTAAGGCGCTTTTTTAATGCTTAATAGCGCACCTTTACAAGAATATACTTTTATTAGGTCGTATACGATATTGAATAGGGTAAGGGTAATTGCTAAAACTAGACAAATTAAATACATTTCCACCATTATAACGTCGGCAATAGCAAGCAAAATTATGGCTAGGACTAGATGAACTATCGCCACTATCATAGGCGTTTTGAAAATTCTTACCTTGCTTTTTTCGGGCTGTAAAGTATCGCTTTCATTACCCATAGGCTTTGCAAGTTGTCTTCTAAACACTAACAGCAAAATCGCAAGGCTGGTTAGTCCACCGATAAGACCAGGAAGAGCCATAACCGAAAGGTATTCTAAAAAGTTTACGCCTGCAGACTGAGCAAGGTATACGTTAGTAGGGTTGCCGACGATTAGCGCCATACTCCAAGTGTTGGCTGCAATAAATTCGCCGAATAGGTATGGGAAAGGCGAAATTTTGGCTTTCTTTGCAAAAATGCAAATAGGTGGCGTAAAGGTCAATATTATTATATCGTTTGAAGTAAACACGGTTAACACCGAAACGACTGCATATAAAATAAAGAACAGTTTATACCCACCACCCTTGCTCTTCATGAATACGGAGTTGGCAAGGTAATCGAAAAACCCAGAGTCCCCTAAATAAATGGAAATTAAGGTCATAGATAAAAATAGCGTTAAAATCTTTAAGGGATTGACGCTAGTGTTTGCAGTAATGCCACTAATGACCGTCGATATATCGATGCAACCGGTTATAAGCATAAAAAAAGCGCCTATAAAGCAGACAATCCAATATAAACCTATATTAAACTTGAAAATCTTAACGTAAGGCTTTGTCAAAACGGCAACGACCATTGCGACAACCGTTATTAACGCCAAAATAATAGTTAGTTGCATGTGTAAACTATTCCCTTAAAAATTCAATAGTACGATTATAGCACGATTAAAAGTTTTTTCAAAACGATATGGACGAAATTATATAATAAATTATATAATAATTTGCTTTTTTCAAAAATTTTAGTTCATTTATAAACCGTTCGTGCATATACTGTCGTATGGAATTAACTTATAACGATTTAAAAAAGCGCGACGTTATAAACGTCGTGGACGGAAAGTGTTTCGGTAGGGTTAATAATTTAAGCCTATCCTTTCCACGTGGCGTTTTGACGGGTATTTACGTGCCTGCAAGAAAAAACAAGGGCTTTTTTTGGTTTTTGGATAAAAGTTCGCTCTTTATCAGCGTGGATAAAATTGTAAAAATCGGTGGCGACGTCATTTTAGTGGATATTAAGTGTGGGGAAAACTGCGTGCCAAGTACCCCCGTCGGCAAAAAAGAACAAATTAAAAAGCCAAACCCTTGCCCACCACAGTGTCCACCACCATGCCCACCATCTTGTCCACCAAATCACCCGTGTCCACCACCATGTCCACCAAATCAGCCTTGCACACCTTTTTCGCCAAGCGATAGAAATTCGCAAGACACCGTCGATTTGTCGGGACTTTTTGATGATTCTAGAATAGATTTAGAAGATTACTAAAAAAATATCCAAAAAAAGTTAAATTATTTTTAAAAACCCCCTTGAAAAATATCAAGTTATGGTTTATAATGGAAATAACGTTGATTAACGATTTTACCGAAAGTATATAAAAGGGGGACAAAATTATTATGGGTAAAATTTTATCGGAAAATATTAGAAACATCGCTATCGTTGGGCATAGCGGGGCAGGCAAAACTTCTTTGGCAGAAGCAATTCTATTTAACGGCAAGAGCATTGATAGATTGGGTAAAACTTCTGAAAAGAATACGGTTATGGATTACGATGAACAAGAAATGGCTAGGGGAATATCAATCTCTCTTTCTTGCGCATATACATATTGGCGTGACGTTAAGATTAACGTTATAGACGTACCTGGCTTTTACGATTTTGAAGGCGAATTTGAAGAAGCGATGAGAGCCGTTGGCTCTGCGATTTTAGTTGCCGACGCTAGTGGCGATATCGCCGTTGGCTCTGAAAAGGTTGTGGACTATTGTATCCGTCGTCATATTCCTTTGATGATTTTCGTTAACGGAGTAGACAAGGAAAACGCCGACTACGTTAAGACGGTTGAAGCGTTTAAGCAAAAATACGGCAAGAAAATTTCGCCAACACACCTTCCTATTATCCGTGACGGAAAGATGAAAGGTTACGTTTCAGTAATTTCAAGCAAGGCGTTTGAATTTACTCAAGGTGGAAGAAACGAAGTGCAAGTTCCACAAAACATGGCTGACGAGCTAGCATCTCTAAAAGAAATCCTAACCGAATCGGCTGCTGAATCTAGCGAAGCGTTGTTAGATAAATATTTATCCGACGGGGCGCTTACTAACGACGAAATAGTTAGTGGTGTTAAGAGTGGTCTAAAACAAGGTGAAACTATCCCTATCATGGGTGGTTCAGCCCTTCAAAATATGGGTGTTATCAACCTACTTCACGAAATAGTAGACCTTCTTCCATCGCCTTTCGATAGACGACCTGTTATGGCAACAAGCATTGCTAACGACGATACTCAAGGCGAAGTTTACTCTGTCGTTTGCGATACCGAAAAGCCGTTCGCTGGACAAGTGTTTAAGACGGTTGCCGACCCGTTCGTTGGTAAACTCAATATGATTAGAGTATTTACGGGTACTCTAAAGAGTGGTATGACGGTCGTTAACGCAACGACGGGCGAAAAGGAAAGAATTAACTCGCTATACCTAATGAAAGGCAAAAAGCAAGAACCTGTTGACGAACTCGTTGCAGGCGATATCGGCGCTGTGAATAAACTTAACAACACAAACACAGGCGATACTCTTTGCGATGAAAAGTTCCAAGTTAAATTTTACGATATCCCACTGCCAAAGCCTGTTATCACTATGGCGATTGCAGCAAAAGGCAGTGACGAAGATAAGGTATTCCAAGGCTTAAATAGACTTGCCGAAGAAGATTTAACCTTTAAGGTTGAAAAAGATAAGGAAACGGGCGAAATGGTTATTCGTGGACAAGGCGAAACCCAACTCGATATCCTTTGCAAGAAACTAAAGGCTAAATTCGGTTGCGAAGCCGTATTATCTACACCAAGAGTTGCCTTTAAGGAAACCATTAAGGGCGTTGCTGAAGCCGAAGGTAAACACAAAAAGCAATCGGGTGGCGCAGGTCAGTTCGGTGTGGTTAACATTAAGTTTGAACCAGGCGCAGCAGACGGCGAGTTCGAGTTCGTAAACGCTATCGTAGGTGGCGCAGTTTCTAAACCTTTCGCTCAAGCGACCGAAAAGGGACTTCGTGAAGCGATGCAAAAGGGCGTTCTTGCAGGATACCCTATGACCGACTTAAAATGCACCTTGTTTGACGGTAAAGAACACCCTGTTGATAGTAAGGAAGTTGCGTTCGTTTCGGCTGCAAAACTCGCTTACGACGAAGGCGTAAGGGCTGCTAAACCTGTTATCTTAGAACCTGTTTACAGTTATAAAATTATAGTCCCTGATACTTATACGGGCGATATTTTGGGCGATATGAATAAGCGCCGTGGTAGAATTTTGGGTATGGAAATGGTTGACGGCTTGCAAGAAATCGCTGCCGAAGCACCACTTATCGAAATGCTTAAATACGCTACCGACTTAAGAAGTATGACTCAAGGTAGGGGCAAGTTCTCTGCAGAATTCTTAAGATACGAAGAAGTACCGTTCTCGGCTCAAGAAAAAATCATAGCCGACGCTAAGAAATAGGTGACTTTTCCCCAAACTCTAACTGATTTTTGACGGAAAAATACTGCGAAATACTTTGTTTTTTGTTCAGTTAAATACTTTTCAAGTATTCGCCTTCACAAGAAAACTCGTCTTTCTTGTATTTTTCTCGTCAAAGCGATAAATCTAATCAGTTATCGTTTGTATCAAAGCCACGAGAAATAAAACAATCGTTGTTAAAAATACTGCGAAAATAACAATCAATAAACAAAGGATAAATTTTAACGAAAGTGTGGTTAAAATTTATTAAAGGAGCAAATAACATGATATTAACTATATGCCCGAATCCTAGTATTGACTGCACTATTGAACTCGACAGTCTAAACGTTGGTAAGTTGAATAGGGTGGACAATAAGGTTGAAACCTATTCGGGCAAGGCGTTAAACGTAGCCGTGGGGATAGCTCGTCTTGGCGAAAAAAGTCTTGCAACCGGCTTTATGTTTGACAAACACGCCCGTCTATTTGAACAAGTTTTGGATAGAGAAGGGGTAGAACACGATTTCGTGTACAACAGTGGTTCGGCTAGAACTAACTATAAGATTATTGACAAACGCTCTATGCTTACCGAAATTAACGATAAGGGCGAACGGGTAATGGAATTTAAGCAAGAAGAACTTATCGAAAAGGTTGCTAAAATTTCACCCGATTACGAAATTGCCGTTATGAGTGGAAGTCTTCCTAAAGGCGTTGACCCGTCTTTTTACGGTAAAGTGGTAGAACAAATCCCTAGCCACGTTAAACTTATTCTAGATACCGAAAAGGCGAATATGCTTTCTGCATTAGGTAGCCGAGAAGTGTTTATGGTTAAGCCAAACTTAAGGGAACTAGAAGAATTTACGGGCAAGGATATACACTCTCTTCAAGATATGGTTTCGGCATCTAAAAAATATTTGGATAGGGGCGTAAAATACGTACTCGTATCCTTGGGCGCTGAAGGCGCAGTCTTAACCGACGGTACGGACAGTTATTTTTGTAAGAGCGCGTCGGTTGCCGTTAACTCTACCGTTGGCGCAGGCGATAGTATGGTCGCAGCGTCTTGCGTTGGCATTTCCAAAGGCGTTCCTATGCAAGAGATCTTAAGAATGGCAGCCGCCGCAGGCACTGCAGCAGTCACTACTTCAGGTACAAACCTATTCTATCGTGACAAGTACAACGAAATCTATTCAAAAATCTATTCAGAAAGAATTTATTGATAAAAGATTTTAGACAAGTTAAAAGGATAGCGAATTTTTCGCTATCCTTTACTTTTTGCTTTGCCGAACACACGACTTTGCAGAGCAAAGTATAGTGTCGTAAACCAACATTATGGACAAATAAAAAAATTTACAAAAGCGAGCAATTCACAATTAAAAAAGAACTTAGACGTTAAAATCTAAGTTCTTTTTTTATCCGTAAAATATGATATGGGTTTCCCATATGCTTAAGGGCAAAAGTGGGAAGTGTGGCACTTTTCTTTACCTGCTTTGATTTTACCCCATTTTGTGGCACATTTTCACTATTTTTTATTAAAAAGCTCAAATATACTTTTTGTAACCCAACCTATTACACTAAATATTAATACGCCTGCAAAAAATATTCCTCTCAATATCTTTTCAATGTCTTTTTGACTTATTGCGGGTTTCATTTTAATCACTCAATGAAAAACGACTGGTCGTTTTATTATTTAAGTTTGTTTCTAAACGTATAAGTTCATCATAAAATTTCTCGTAAAGTTCTTCACGACTAAAAACGTCTACAAGATAAGCACCACCTAAAAATGATACATATTTTACTATACCATTATAAATTTCTTTCTTTTCGATACTTCCGCCATCTCTTTCATAGTCACGTAGTGCTTGTATTAAAGCAAGTCTAACGTTTTTAGAACCAGAATAAGTTCTTGAATAAATACTAATTAAAAAGTCTTTATGTTTGAAACAAAACTCTGTTAATTCATAAGGGTTTTCAAGTGAGTCGTCGTATGTTAAATATACATACCACCAAAGCATTGAAATGCCTTGTCTAAACAAATCGGCTTTTCTACTTTGACCTTGGAACAGCCATTTATTCTTAAAATACTTATTATTTGTTGACAAATTGTATCTATATTGCATATAAGAATAAAATTTATCAAAGGTTAAACCCGCCCATAGTCTTGTATCACAAGCAGTGCTTTCCGAAAGATGCTTTAAGGCTTCAAAAAGTCTTTTAGCATTTTCAAAGTCCGTATCTTCAGGTCTTTCAGCAGACATATCCATTTCAAAATCTTCCATATCAACTTTTGAAAGAGTAAATGGTTCATCTACCTTGAAAACATCTTTTAACCACTCATTTGTAGGGTTGTCTTTAATATATTTTTCAATAACTTCTAAATTTTCTTTAGTTGATAAAGTTTCTAATTTTTCTTCAGAAAGTATCTTAATCTTCATTTGAACTTCCTCCTTCAATAGCAACTTTATTCAAGTTAATAATGCCGTTTGCCGTGGTGTTTTTCATTATCTTTTGTGCAACGTCAAATGTATCAATATTGCTGATATTTTCTTCGCTAATATCAATGTTCAACTTTTTAGCAGCCTTTTGAATTGACCTAAACCATCTTCTTTCTTCGTATAGATAATAATCGTCACCAGAGTGCTTAACTTCTTCCAAACACTTAATAAGAGCGGGAATAATAAGCATAGCATGTAAAACAGGTTGTGCATTAGGGTTGTTGCTATTTTGTGTTACAAACTTTCTGTAAACAGGTGACGGAAGCCTTAAACCAATTTTGTCACTTGAATAGTCAATAACAATATCCGTAACCTTTGGGTCAATAATTTCAGTAACAGAGAAGATAGAAGGAACGTTTGCAAGGTCATCATCTTCTTTTTCAATTCTAATAACCTTTTCAAAACCAATAGCCATAATGCTACCTTTGTCTAATTCAAACGAAACACCTTCATATTCAGCGTTAAATTTACTATTTTTATAGTCGTAGATATCTCTATCAGCAACTATAAAAGGACAAAGGTGCATAACTTCTTCAACTTTGTTTGCAGAAATCGTAATTGTTTTCCCTTCAAACGGAATTTCTACGAGTTTTCTAAAACAAGTAAAGGCACATTCAATATGTACAACAAAAGATGCATCATTAGAGCGAATTACGTTTGCCAATTCTTCATTATCAAGTTTTGGTGTAAACTTTAATGTAATTTCTTTTTCGGTAATAATTTCTTCAACTTCAATATCAAATGAACTATCTAAATAGTCATTATTAAATGATGCTAATACGGGATAGGGATATAATTTAGCCTTTATATGCATATATCTTTACCTCCATAGAGCAGTAGTCTTGTCCTTCAATTTGAACGTCTATTGATTTTGTTAAACCTTCTTCAAGTTCAACGTAGCCAACTTTGTTTTTGATAATAGTAGGATTATCAATACCTTTTACAGATAAAATCTTTACAGCCTCTTTTTCAGATAATTCAGCAACTTTATTTATTGCTAAATATGCCTTTTTACTACTTTCGTTTGGTGTAAAAATCAAACGATAGAATTGATTTTTCTTGTCAATACAGAAAATTCTAAAGTGTTTTGCTTTGACAAGAACAACTTTCTTGCCAGTATTTCCATCACCTTCTTCAAAAGAAACTTCTTCTGGGTCACGTTCTCCATCACCGTGAGATTTGCCACCGTGATGCATAAAGCCTTCTTCATCAGTCCCTTCGATAATATTACCTTCAGAATCAACTTTTTCTCTTAAATCTTCACCAATTTCAAAAGTAGAAAGATTTGCAACACTGTCAACTTTGGTTTTAACTTTCTTTTCAATATTGACAATTCTATTGATAACTTCCGTTTTCTTGGTAGGTTGCTTTTCTTCGCCAGCGCTTATATCGTCAGGCAAGAACTCGCCAGCACCTTCAATGTCAACAGTAGAACTAAATGTTTTTTCTGCAAACTCATTTAACTTATCTTTGATAAGGTCATACATTGTATTGAGTAACTTCTGAGAAGTAGCAGGATCAAAACGTTTCGGCTCCCATTTGTTATGAGAAGGGTTTTCTAACTTTATAAGTCGTTCATTAAGAACTTTACCTTCTACGACAGCAATGCCAACAAATCTCATTGTAGGGCATAATTTATCTTTATCAAGTATTTTCATGCCCGTACTTCTAATCATAGAAATTTTGTTATTGCCATCGTGTCTTAAAGAAATCGCTAATTTAAGAGAACCAATTTTAACATTAGCAATGCTAATATCAATAGTTTCCCATTGTACGTCTTTTGAAAGCAATTCAAAATTCATTATAGTAGAAGAACTTAATTTGTCCTTAAACTTTTCAATAATGGTAGGCAGTGTAGATTTATTGATAACAAATGAATTTACTCTTACTTCAAGTTTTTCGTTCCAAATAGCCATAATAAAGCCATCAAGCACTTCATTTATTATGGTTGCTTGTAATTCGTTTGTATCTTGGTATATATTTTCTCTTAAACCTGCAATATAAATATCAGTTCCCGACGTTTCTCTTTTAAAAGACTCGTCTAAAACAAGCATTTCATTATTTGGTAATATTTTGTGAGGTTCTTGAATACCAAAATAACCAACACCTTGAGCAATGTCGTCAGAGCCATCTTCAAATTTGCCTAATTTAAAAGAAGTCAAACGAGATACACCTTGACTTGCCTTTTTGCCTTCACAATCTAATGTGCTATAAAATACTGTTCTTAAAGCAGAGCATGCAAAAGGAGCGCCTTTACCAATACCAAAGCTACCGCCTTTTTCTCCGTTTTTATCAGAAGAACCTGTTGACCTAACAAGGTTGCTCCAGTCAGTTCCACGTTCTTTGTCAGAACCACGTAAACCTTTTGTGTTAAAGTCGCTTATTCTTAAAAAGTGTATTTTATCAGACGCTAAAACCTTTTTAGCATCTTCAAAAAACTTGACAGTCTTTTCGTTTCTTGCAAACTCTTGACATTTAGCCATAATATTGCTTAATTCATCACAGCCCGGAAAAGCATCACGAATTAAACTAAAAGACTTAAATTCAACTATAGCTTGCTTGCCTGTTAGAGCAGCGTCTAAAGAGTTTTGAACAATTTCTCTTGCTAAAGATTTAATAGGCGAATCGTTAAAGGTTTCAATCAAAGAGTTGTTCAAACCTTGTTCGTCGCCACCACTATTAGAAGGGAAACACCATTTACTTATAGCCATAATTACACCCTCCTAAATCAACTTAAATTTATCAGGCCCACCGATATCGGTAAATTGCTTTTTTGCAAGTGCCGTTTCAGTTTCAATAGCCTTAAAAATCTTTTCTACATCTTTTGCAGTATAATCATATACTGATTTGTTTGCTAAATTGCCTATAAGTCTAATCATTTCAAGAACCTTATTAGTTCTATTTTCGGCAAGTCTAACAAATTTTTCCTTCTTAGTTTCTTGCATAAAATACTACCTCACAGTTAATTTTATCAAGTAAATTATAGCATCACAAAATAATATTGTCAATATATATTACAAATATTTTGCATATATTTTCAAAATATTATTAAAATGTTAGAAAACCAAGTTTCTTTCTTTCATATAAATTGCCATCTGCGTATCGTCAAAACCACGCTTATTTTTAATAATGTTAAGCAATTCTTCTAAATCTTTTGGTTCTTCTTCTAATCTATAAATAATAGGAACAGAGTATCTAAACTGAGATGAACTCATCATAACCTTATATTTATTAGACCATTTATTGATAACGCTATAAACGAGCCAATCGTTCCATTGAATATTGATTTTAGGCAAGAGAGAGTAATTAAGGTTATTTAATACAAGAACTTCGTTGCCTTTGATAATTTCATCAATATATTCTTCAACGTATTCTGCTTTATATTTGTTTAAGCCCGTTGAATCAATACTTATAAGGGTATTTTTGTTTTTAAGTAAGTATATATCGTTAAATGCGTTTAGCTGAGTTAATATGTTCCACACAACAAACGAATTGTCTCTAACAAATTCCATAAATTCGTCAATATCAACTTCATTTTTGCCTTCCAAGTAATCACGCATACGTTCTTCTTGTTTACCAATTTCAATGCCTTTTAATGCAAAGAATGGACGAGATAGAGAGAAATCTTCCTTAAATAATGCTTCAACAATACTAAATAATGTATATCTTGACTCAATTTCAAAGGCTTCTATTATTTCAGGATGCATTAAACTTAATATTGACATCAAATCTTCTGATTTATGTATTTCGCCATCTTCAACCATTTCTGAAATAACATTTCTTAACGTGTCAACGTATTCGCTTTGCTTTTCAATAAAATCCTTTGACATATAAACTGAAAAACCACAAATAATGTTTTCATCTTGCATTGCAAAAGATATAACAACGTCAGTAACACCCGGAAATTCTTCTCTAAGTTGAGCCTTAGTTACGGGACTATCGCTTTGACAAACAAATTTAGTTATTTCAGCATAAAGAGAAGTCGCCTCTTTGGATTTGCTAACATAATCTCTCTTGAAAAAATATTTATTAGGTAAAGATGCGTGTAAAACACCTTGCATATAATATTTATTGTTAATTCCTTCAGACCTTAATTTATCCTCAAATAAATTAAATATGGTATTTGTAATAAATATTTCTTTTTCACTTGAATCAATATAATCACAAATCTCTTTAAGCAATTCATCGGAAATAAGAGTCTTAGGCTTAATTTTATATTCTCCACGTCCACAAAGGATACCAATGCGCGTTAAAATTCCCGCTATAGAACGATCACTATACTCCTTATTGTCTCCAAAGGTTTTGCTATATAGCTTCTTAAATTTTGTCAAGAATTCATCATCGTATATATTGATAACTTCGGGAAAATATTCTTTCCAAATAAACTTATATTTTTCGGCTAAGTTCATTTTGTTTTTAGAGTAAATATCTCCAGACTTCTTATAAAGAGAAAGTATAATTTTTCTACAATCCTCTATAGAAATTACAGTCTCGTTTGCAAGTAATATATTAACAAGCTCATCTGAATAATTATTAACATCCGCTTCGTCTAATTGTTCAGGCAAATTTTCCGCATAACGAACAGCTTCGTCATACCATCGATAATCATCCACATAATAGAACTTGCCTAACTCTTCCGCGTATTCAAGATTATCATTGTTTGAATTTAGCAAAAAGAACTTAAATAACAATGGATTAAATGAGAATATTTTTATTATATCTGCATCTTGAACAAATAAATCATCTTCAACCATTGCTCTCAAAATACTAATGGGATAATTTAATTTTTGATTAAATTTGTTAAACAACTCAAAATATTTGCTTTCTAATTGACGAACGCGTTCTCTAGTTAATTCTAAATGTTCTCCGGATGCTTCCAATGTTTTTCCTTTCGCTCTATTTTCCAATATAGAAACATAATTCTCCCATAATCGATGGGGCTTATTTTGTTTATTTGCTTGTTGAACTAGCAGCTTAAATTCTTCATTTAGTTTTTCTTTTAAACTAAACTGTAATGTTTTTAGTTTATTTATGATATTTGTTTCATGATTTAGGAGTTCTTCTAAAACATTTGCTTCTAAATCATTTAATTCTTGAATTGTTTTGATATTATGCGCAGACAATATTTGCGATACACTTCCTGCGAATAAGTATTTTACCAACAAACTTAAATTGTCTTTATGCACATATTCTAAACGAAAATTAATGTTGTTTTTAAGTTGTTGACATTTTGTTTTTCTTTGCGTAATTTCTATAAATGATTCTATTTTATTTGTTATGGCTTCTTCGTCTTGCAAAATAGTAAGCAGCTTATTTTCCTCATATCCCTCAACAAACATATATAACAACGAAGAATTTTTTGTCTTTATATTGGTTTCTTCGTTTTTGTCCAAGAATTGATTCAACAAAACTAACCATCGTGAAAAACCATTAGAAAGCATATCTTTTAGAGAATCTAATCCTAATACGTTTATAAATTCTATTACTCGTATTCTATTTTGTATAAATACCTTATTTAAAATATCATAATTGACACTTTCTTCTTTATTTGTTTCAACTACATATTTTACATACAAATCCTTAACGGTATTAAAACTAACGTCTCCAGATGACCCCAATAATTCTATTAGATTTGCACGATTAAATGATTTTGCATTAAATTGTTCTCTTAAATATTCATAAATATCCGATATGTTAATAAATGATTTGTTCGTCGTATTATACAAATCATAAATTTTTTGAACAACGTTCTTAATAGGGAATCTTATATATTTAGAGCAATAATAATATTTTTCTTCCATTTCTTCCTCTTTTACTATTTTCTTGTGTTTAATTTTTTTTTTGATTTAAATAGTCTAAGCCATCCACCCAAAGCATTATTTTAAGAAAGTCGTATTTCGAATATTCTTTTCTTGTTCTCCCATGCAAAAGCCAATGTCTATTTAAACCGTTAGGTTCATCTTGCGAAAAATCAAAAAATTTAAATGGTGTATTGTCAATCTTCTCAATAGCAGTATAAATACACAATGTTTTTCTATCTATTTCATTTAGTTCGACCTTATCTTTTAATTTCTTTTCTACAACATTTATCCTTTTATTAAAACTTGTCGTGTTATTGTTTGAAACATCCGAAAGCAGACCATCCAATATTGAGAAAAGTCCAAGACAAGCAAGTTGATAATGTTCTTTGTTATACGAATCCAATATTTGTGTAAACAATATTTTATATTCTTTAATTAGATTAGAAGCTTGACAGCGATCTATTAACATTATTAAGTTTCCATTATCATTTTCAAAGTAATAATTTTGTATAAATTTATCTATATCGGCAGAATATTCAATTTCTTTTGCCATCTCTAATGTTAAATCATCTGTAAAAACAATCTGTTTTTTAGCCAATTTTTCCGTCGCTGAGCACCAAACTGCAAAATTTTCAAAAGTTTTTATATATTCTACAATATTATCAGCGTTTTTTTCATACCACTTATGTGCAATAGCTAACACATCTACAAACTTTAAAATAAATGTTTTTGCTCCCTCTAAAAATTTTTTATAACTAGATTCGTCCACCTTAGCTACTCTCCTTTTTACACCTTTGCGTTATTTATTTCTTTTTCTAACTCTTTGATTACTTCCAAAATGGCATCAAAATCCGGTTTTTCACCATAAAGCATATTTTGCATTTTTCCATAATCTTCTTTAAATGCTTTTACGTTATATTCGGGAGGAAGAAGCTTTATAGTTCCTTTCTTTGCTTCTTCGTATTTAGCCCAAGAACAATGATAAAACTTGTCCTTAAATTCAACAACCTTGCTTAAAAGTTCAAAAGCTTTTAAGGCAGAATCCTTAACACTGGAATTTGCCATACAATAAACGTCATAATAATGTCTAGAATAACGTTGTGGCACTTTACTACCTTCAGATCTATTTGCTTCTCTATGTAAAATTGTTATCTTTTCCCAAAACGTTCTTTCAGGAAGAACAGTTAAAACGCTTGTACTTGGCTCTTTGAAAAGTCTTGGATATTCTTCTGCAACAAATGGAGTGATTTCTTTCTCCGCTGCAGGCGTCCACGCTGCAAGCGCACCAATTTCTAATCTTATAACCGACAAAATAGAAGAATCTTCAAACCCTTGTGGATACGCAAAAACGACAGTTTGTGGGTCATCTTTATCAATATAACAGTCAATCTTTGCAGATATTTCGTTTTGCATATCTTTTTTAAGTTCTGGCAAAAATACTTCTCTTAAAAACTCTTCCGTTTTAGCATTCGCTTCATTATTAAAAGCAGTTTGTTTACTAACTGAACGAGCTTTCCATGGTTCGTCTTTTGTATATCCTATAACTCTCCAATCCAAAATCAAGTCGATATCTTCTGAAAATCTTTTTATTAAGTTATAAGATTTAGAAAGGCTCGTGCCGCCCTTAAATGCGATATTGTTTTTCCATTTTGAACGATGAAATAGATAATCAAGCATAAAGCAAACCCAATAATCTTTTTCAATTATCGCTTCGGTTAAGCCCTTTTTAGTCGCTGTGTTTATAAACAAATCTCTTCTATCGCTTTCATTTATTTTTGCTATTGCTCTCATATTTACCTCCAGCAAATTTCTCTTATGATTTCATATATCCACGAAGGAACAAATTTGGCTTCTATAAGCATCCTTTGTTTTTCATCATAATTTAATTTAAAACTTATTTTATCTATGTCTAGTTGAGTTATATTATCTATCCCTAACGCCCTTATTGCCTGAATAACCAATGCCGTTTTATAACTTACAACGGTTATTTGTCTATTCATTGTCTTTTTAAAAATAATTTGGACCTTTTTATATCCGTATTCACGATATAAACCGTCACTCACATAACTCCAAACAGAAGGAACTTGAGTGGATAACCCAAGCAAGTTTAATGCTGTTTCTCCACACGGAACAATCGTCCAACCATAGTTCCTCGCAATTGCGTGAGCAACGGCATCAGGATGCGGAGCAACAAATTCACCTAAAAATGAATTATACTTAGGTTTATAATATACTCCGCGCATTACTCTAGCAATTTGTTTATAAGCAACCAATCTATTTAAAGTTTGCCTAATTGTTGCTTGATTAGCAATATCTAAAAAATCAGCAATAATAAAAACACTGCCTTCTGGATAGTTGTATATTCTATTACATATTTGCTGAAAAAAGCTTAATCGTTCCATAATCTTCTCCTTGTCACAAATATTATATAGTATTCGTGACAAAAATGCAATAGTATATGACGCTATTTTTTAATTTTTTATATAATACCATACAATATATGACAAAATCTGTCATATTTGCTATGATAAAATAACGTCAAGGTGTAATAGAATGAAGAAACGCGTTCAACTTCACGCAAAAGACGTGATGTGCTATCAAGAAAATGAAGAATATTACTTAAACCGCTTTCCGAAACGAGCTAAAACGGAAGGCATGGTTTACTATTTTCAAAAGATAGACGGCGTTATTATTAAAACAGAAATAACCATTGAACAGTGGAAAGAGCTGTACCTGTTCAACAAGCGGTTATATAGAAGCAACCTTAAACATTATGACGATAGATATTTTGCACGTTTCTCTATCTATCAAGACGAAGATGGCGATGAAGCCGACCCGATGGAATATCAAGCCGATATGGAAAGTTTTTATACCGAAGCAAACGCTTGCGAAAGATTAGACTTGCAAAATGTTATAAGGAGATTAACCGAAGAGCAACAAGATATTTATACGCTTTCATACATACAAGACTTTACGCAAGAAGAAATCGCCAAAACGTTAAATTTAGAGCAATACCAAGTGAGCCGTATATTAAAGGAACTTGACGAAATTATTTATACAGCAAAGTTAGACG
>SVHP01000003.1 GCA_015055735.1 Clostridiales bacterium
CCTCCGTTTGTTTTATTGGTTGCAACTGGCAGGTCGCAACTATTATTATACACAAACGGAGGATTTTACTCAACGGTAAACCTTTACTGGACCCCCAGACTATCTGGGGGTTTATTGTTTACACAATGAAAAAGCCGTTCAAACGAACGACTTTTTATTTTTAGTACATTCCACCCATTCCACCTGCAGGCATTTGTGGCATAGCGTTTTCTTCCTTAACGTCAGCAACAACTGATTCAGTAGTTAGGAATACGCCTGCAACTGATGCAGCGTTTTCTAATGCTGAACGTGTAACCTTAGTTGGGTCGATAATACCACTTTCAACCATATCGGTGTATTCGTTGGTTAAAGCGTTGAAACCATAGTTTGCTTTGTTTGATTTTAACACTTCGTTTAGAATAACCGATCCGTCAAGGCCAGCGTTTAAAGCGATTTGACGTAATGGCGCTTGAACAGCCTTTAATACGATTTGAGCACCTGTCTTTTCATCGCCTACAAGAGTATCGATATGTGCTTCTAACTTCTTAATAGTTGAAATTAAAGCGATTCCACCACCAGGAACGATACCTTCAGCAACTGCTGCTTTAGTAGCGTTAAGAGCGTCTTCAATACGGAGTTTCTTTTCTTTCATTTCAACTTCGGTAGCAGCGCCAACGTTGATAACTGCAACGCCACCAGCAAGTTTAGCAAGACGTTCTTGAAGTTTTTCTCTATCGTAATCAGAAGTAGTTTCAGCGATTTGAGCCTTAATAGCTTGCTTTCTTGCTTCGATAGCACTTGGATCGCCTGCGCCGTTGATAATAGTAGTATTGTCTTTATCAACCTTAACAGTACCAGCACGACCTAACATATTCATAGTAACGTCTTTGAATTCGTAGCCTAGTTCTGAAGAAATAACCGTACCACCGGTAAGAATTGCGATATCTTCAAGCATTGCCTTTCTTCTGTCGCCAAAGCCAGGTGCTTTAACTGCAACGCAGTTGAACACGCCTTTAAGTTTATTTACAACGAGCGCTGCTAGAGCGTCGCCTTCTACTTCTTCAGCGATGATAAGAAGTCTCATGCCTTGTTGAGCGATAGGTTCGATTACTGGTAAAATTTCTTGGATTGCTGAAATTTTCTTGTCGGTAATTAAAATTACAGGTGATTCTAAAACTGCTTCCATTTTATCGGTGTTAGTTACCATATAAGCAGAAGCGTAACCCCTATCGAATTGCATACCTTCAACGGTAGTAAGTTCGGTTTTCATTGTCTTTGATTCTTCGATAGTGATAACGCCGTCCTTACCAACCTTATCCATTGCTTCAGAAATAAGTTCGCCAACGGTGTTGTCGCCAGCAGAGATTGAAGCAACTTGGCAAATGCCGTTCTTATCAACGATAGGTTTAGAAATATTCTTAAGTTCGTTTACAGCAACTTCAACAGCGCCTGCAATACCCTTTTTCAAGATAATAGGGTTTGCGCCTGCCGCAACGTTTTTAAGACCTTCGTTAATCATTGCTTGAGCCAAGATAACTGCAGTAGTCGTACCGTCGCCTGCTACGTCGTTAGTCTTGGTTGAAACTTCTTTAACGATTGATGCGCCCATGTTTTCAAAAGCGTCTTCTAATTCGATTTCCTTTGCAATCGTTACGCCGTCGTTAGTGATAAGTGGCGCACCGAATTTTCTATCTAATACTACGTTTCTACCCTTTGGGCCTAAGGTAATTTTTACTGTGTCGGCAAGAGTATCTACACCCTTTTGAAGAGCCTTTCTTGCTTCTTCGCCATATTTTAATTGTTTAGCCATAATCTATCTCCTTATTCTACAATCGCCAAAATGTCGCTTTGACGAATAATTGTCAATTCTTTTCCGTCTACTTTGAATTCGCTACCTGCATATTTAGAATACAATACGGTATCCCCAACCTTAACTTGCATAACGATTTCTTTACCGTCAACTATTCCGCCAGGGCCTACTGCAACTATCTTTGCCATTTGTTGCTTTTCTTGTGATGCTGATGGAAGTATAAAGCCACTTGAAGTCTTTTCTTCCATTTCCAAACTTTCGACTACTACTTTGTCGAACAAAGGTTTTACTGTCATTTTATAGTCCTCCTATTTAAGTTCATATTTTTTCTTATTTTTTATGAATTTAGCACTCTCAGTCTTTAAGTGCTAAATCTTATTATACACTCATAATAAAATTTGTCAATAGTTTATGACTTAAAAAAGAAAAATTTTTTAAATATTTTTTTAAGGCTCGAAAAATATATCGAAAAAAAGCGAATTATCCTTATATAAAGGGATAAAGGCGTACTTTTATACGCCTTTATACATTATTATATTATTTATAATTATATTATTAGATAATAGACTTAATATACAAATTCAAATCCCAGTTGGTTGAAATTTCTTCAAGTTTATCGGTTAAATTTTCCTGACTTATAATTGCCAAAAGTCCGGTTAGGGTATAGTCCTTTAGTTGAGTTTTAGTGTAGTCGGTGTTAGCGCAAATCATTTCTATCAAGATATATTTAGTCAAGTACACCCCTAGTTCGTAAGCCTGACCTGCCATTTGTTCTAGATCGGCTTTATGAATACCTTTTAATACTTGGGTAGAGTAGCCTAAATTCACCACTTCGCCCTTGGCTATTTGATGAAGTTGGTTAAGTTCTTCACTTACGTCCTTTTTATCGGACGAGCAGTTTATAAACATTTGTCCGTCTTGGGTTAGATAACCTTGCTCGTTTAATCGGTTGGTCAAGAGTTTTACTGCAGTCTTTACGCTTTCGCCCTTTAAGTCTAAATCTTCAAAACAAGTTTTAGCAGAGTCGTTGTCGTACTCAACGCCGTTGACCACGCCAAATCTATTGACCGTCATCGAAATGGAAGGATTTACTTCCACTTGAACTTGCATAAAGTTTTCGCCGTAAAGCCCAACGCCCGAGAGCGTTCCCGCAACCAATATCACTAGCGAACAAGCGACGAGAGCAAAGCGTTTTAGCACGGGCGTTCTTTTGGTTTGGATATATACGGGTTCGACCTCTACGTCTTTTGAAGATTTAATTATTTCGTCCTTCAAAGAAGTTGAAGGCTCTACGGTGTTTTTACAAATAAGTTTTTCAAATTCTTTATTCTTCATAACTATCCCTCCTTTGGTACTCTATCCTTACCTTTTTTAACGCATTGTTATACTGCCAACGCACGGTCGCCTCGCCCTTTCCTACAAGCATGGAAATTTCCTTAAATTTCATGTCGTTTACGGCGTGTAATATTAAAATCTTATACTCATACTCACTTAAAACCGTTTTAGCAAGTTGAATTATCCCACTTTCGTCCACGCAACTTGGCTGTGCAATAAGACTAAGATTTCCAAGCATTTTATTTACTTCTTTTTCGTCTTGAAAATCTACCGATAGGTAGCGCTTGCTTTGTTTTAACGTGTTCAAACAAACGTTTTTCGTGATGGTATATACCCAATTAAAGCCTTTACTGCCCTTAAAATACGCACTCTTTCGTTTTATCATTAAGTATGAATTATGCAGAGCTTCTTCGCTGTCTTCTTTGTTTGCAAAAAACGCATAGCACAACGAGTATAACGGCTTATAAGTGCAGTCGTAAAGTTTTGACAGCGCTTGGTCGTCGCCACGAGATAAAGCCATTATGTATTTATCTATTTGAGTATTATTTTTCTCGTACAACATTACTTTTCCCCTATTGCACTTTTACTGAACGTAAAAGGACAAAATTTTGCAAATGTTTATCTTACTTTTCTTTTTATGCCTAGAAGGGAGCGCATAGTCTCCCTTCCTCCACCTTTATAATTTGTCAACTACCTTTTATCTAGAAAAATCGTTATGGTAAAACGTGTTGTGGATCGCCTTCGCCACCAGGTATTACTCCACCTTCGCCGTTAGGTTGTTGGTTGTCTTGATCGCCTATCGGACCTTGATCGTCTGGGTGATATGATGGTTTGAAGTCGTCAAAAATACCACCGAAATGATTTTTGAAGTAATCTTCGTCTTCTTCATCGTCGTCATCGTCATCTTCGCCCTTTAGATAATCGTAATATTCTTTGAAGTGTTCCTTTCTTTCTTCAAGTTCAAGTCTCCAATTATCTTTTCTTTCAACTTCTTTTTCTTGATATTGATCTTTCAATGCTTCTAGTTGATCTTTGTATTCGTCCCACAGATCTTCTAGATCTTCATAAAGTTGGTCTAGTTTGTCTAAAATTTCAACGTAGTTTTCTAGATTTTTATCTTCTTTGCGAAGTAATGTTTCTAATTCTTTAATTTGAGCGTTTACCTCGTCGATTTGCGTTAAAAGAGTTAATCTTAATTGTTCAACTTCGGCTTTATATTCTTCACGAAGTCCTGCGCTAATATTGCTACCGTTTTGTTTATAATCTTTGATTAAGTCTATCAATTCTTGAACGCTTAATTTTAGAATATCGTCTTCGGTCATTTCAGGATACATTTCCTTTACCCTTTCAATAATTTGAAGTTGCGCTTGTTCAACGTTTTCTTGGCAAACCTTTCCGAACTTACCTTTATCGCTGAATACTTTACCTAATTTGTCTTCAATCTTTTGTTTTTGGCTTGCAACTAATTCTTCCAACTCGCCTTCTACGTTAATATATACGGTAGCGTCAACGTCGGTCAAATTTAAGTATCCTAGTTCTATAGCTTTATCAACGAACATTTCGCTCGCTTCTTCTAAGCCCATACCTACGAGATTTAATTCAAGTAAAACTACTTCGCCGTCTTCGTTAACTGCATTTACTGAAACTACCGTATTGTCCTTATCAACCACCATTTCAATGTGTGGATTGATACGCATTGAAACGTAATTTAAGGTATCGGCGCTAGCCTGTTCGGTATTGTCGGGATTTATAAGATTACACCCAGCAAAACTTAAAGCTAGTATCATTGCTAGTAATATGCCTACTAATTTATTGATTGTTCTTTCCATAATTTTTCTCCTTTATTTTTTCTTTTCACTATATATACAATTTACAAAGCCGTTTCGTTGGACTTTTTTGAAAAAATTTATAAAAAATTTTTGAAAAGTATATACTTTACTAAAACACGAAGTATTTCACAGTATTTTTCCGTATAAAATCAATAAGATTTTGCCAAAGATACTAAAAATAAAAGGCGATTGAGCAAAAGAGCCTAAAAAAGAAAAGGACAAAGCGAAAACTTTATCCTTTATGGTTTTTTAATATTATATATATAATGTTATATATTGCGAACGCTTATAAAACTATTCGTTATCAGCGAGTTCCTTAATAGTTTGTAAACTATCGATTTCGGTATAACGAGTTTTCTTTTCAATACCCTTAGCTTCAGCAAGCGCATCGATAAGTTTTAGAGCGTTTTTATAACCCCTTTCACTCTTAACTTTAACAGTGAAAGGAACTTCTATGTAAGACTTAGTATCCGACAAATCTTTTTGGAAATAGATGTTTTGTGGGAAAGCGTTTACGTCTAACGCCAAGTGCAATCTCATAGTCTTACCACGAATAGTAAGTTTTGCAACTAATTCTCTACCTAAACGATAAGAAACGCTTCTAGTAGAAACACGTGGGTTGATTTTCCTCATTGCTCTAAACGCATTGTCGATACCTGCATAGTAAGTTTGAACTGCGCTATCAAGCGTCAATAACTTTTGAGCGAAAGGAATTCTCTTTGCGTCTTCATTAGCATCGTTATCTTCGGCAGCTTCTACTGCTTCTACGACAGGAGCAACTTGCTTTTCTTCTACAACTACTGGTTCTTCTTTAGGTACAGCCTTTACAACAACTTTGATAGGTGATTTTCTAGTTGGAACTTGTTCAACTGCTTCGGTAACGATAACTTCTTCAATAACAGTTTCGTAAACGTTATCGTCTTCATCAATTATAGTTTGAGCAGGAAGAACTTTTTTGCTGTTTAGCGTCATAACGATAACGAACGCTATGATCCCTGCTAAAAATATTACGTCGATACAAATCAATATGATCATTAAGGTATTCATTGTTTGCTCCTTTTACCAGACAATAGTTTTATCCGATACTTTCATTATTACATACTTTTTCGTAATGATTATATCATTACTTTATGAACTTGTCAATAAATATTTGCAAGATTTATTTTTATAAAATAAAATTTAAGTATTTTTTACCAATTTTTAGTAAAATTTAGCCCAATCACTGTCTTTTGGCTTCACATGTAACGTTTATTCCCAATTTTTTCAAGGTCTTTTCGTCCACGTGCGACAAAACTACAGACGAGTGGAATTCCGAACCTTTAAGTCCGTCTAGTTGTTCAAGCGCCTTCTTAGCGATAGGCTCGGTAGCCGCCGTTACGGCGAGCGACAACAATATTTCGTCGGTATGTAGTCTTGGGTTAACGCTACCCATATGCTCGACTTTAAGTTTTTGAATAGGCTCTATAACAGCCGAAGAAATCAACTGCAAATCGTCGTCCAAGCCAGCAAGCACCTTTAATGCGTTTAGAAGCGCCGCTGCGCTTGCGCCCATAAGATTGCCCGTCTTTCCGGTCACTATCTCGCCGTTTGGCAACTGAAGTGCGCAACCTGGAAGCCCCGTCATCTTTTCCTTTTCGAGCGCAGGTTTTACCACAGCCCTATCGTTTATGGTAATTTGCATCTTTTGCATTAGCACTTCGATTTTAGAAACGATCTCTTTATTGTAAGTGCCTTTTTTAACTTCTATAAGCGATGCGTAATATCTTCTAATAATCTCTTGTTTACAAGCCTTATACACTATGTCTTGGTCGATAATACAGTATCCTGCCATATTAACACCCATATCGGTAGGCGACTTGTAAGGGCATTTTCCCAAAACCTTTTCAAGCATTGCCGAGAGCACAGGGAATATTTCAACATCCCTATTATAGTTAACAGCCATTTGACCGTACGCTTCTAGATGGAAAGGGTCTATCATATTCATGTCGTTTAGGTCTGCAGTCGCCGCTTCGTACGCTGAATTTACAGGGTGATTAAGCGGTAAGTTCCACACAGGGAAGGTTTCGTATTTTGCATACCCTGCCTTAACCCCACGCTTATTTTCGTGATAGAGTTGCGACAAACACGTTGCCATCTTTCCACTGCCAGGACCAGGAGCAGTCACTACTACTAACGGACGAGTGGTTACGACGTATTCGTTTTTGCCGTACCCTTCGTCACTAACGATTTTCTCCACTTCCGAAGGATAGCCTTCTATCGGGTAGTGACAATATACCTTTATTCCACGCATTTCTAGGCGTTTTCTAAAGGCTATGGCTGTAGGCTGGTAGGTAAAACGGGTTAACACCACGCTTCCCACGTAAAAGTCTTTAGCTAGGAAGATATCTATAAGCCTTAACACGTCAAGGTCGTAAGTAATACCTAGATCGCTTCTCTGCTTGTTTTTTTCTATGTCGTTAGCGTTAATAACAATCAAAATTTCAGCCTGATCTTTAAGTTGTGAAAGCATTTTAATCTTGCTATCAGGTTCAAACCCTGGAAGAACTCTAGAAGCGTGATAGTCGTCGAACAACTTTCCACCGAATTCAAGATAGAGTTTTCCGCCGAACATATCGATCCTTTCCAAAATCTTGCTCGACTGCATTTGTAAATATTTTTCGTTATCAAATCCCTTTTTTCCCATAGTACAACTCAAGGTGTTTTTTAAGGTATCGTCACAGAACGGTTGATTTACACGTCGCGTATTTATCCACGCAAAATCACCCCGTTAAAATGCCGTAAACCTATTTTATAAGCCCTGCCTCCGTAAGTTTAGTAATAAACGTTTGAACGTCCTTTCTTGCCATCTCTTCTTGTACTTCATACTCGCCTAGAAGAGCGTCCACTAAAGTTTGTTCATCTCCACCCTTTTCTAATTGACGCCATAAAAATGCGCCCGTTTCGTTTAAATTGATAATGCCGTTGAAATTTTTAACTGCTTGACCTACTGCCACCACGATATAGGTGTCCGCTACCTGTCTTAAAATAAATCCGTCTTTAATTTTCACTGTTCTTTTCTCCTTTTGACATTACGCTATATGAAAGTTCAGCTGCTTCTCTTGAAATAGTGCAACCCAAAGTATATAAATCCACGCTCCTTAACATTTTATCAATAAGCTCGAACAACTTATCCACCTTTTCTACTTCGGTAGGTATTAAAGTTTGGTTCAATATGGTATGAAGCATTTCTTTGTTTGTAAGGCGCTTAATAGAATTTTGCTTATCCTGATAAATCTTACAAATGGCTTTAATCTTGGCTCTAGTGTTGGTATCTAAATGATGCTTACCGTTCCAAGGCGTTCCGTAAACGTAAAAATCGCCGTCCACGTACCTAATGATAGGCTTATCGTCGTTGACCATTATAGCCTTATCCCCTAACATCTCACGCCATAGTCTTGCGTGAGTAGATTTACCCGTTCCACTTTGCGCCGTGAACAAATACGCCTCGTTATCGACCATTATAGCGCTACTGTGAAATACTATTGCGTTAGCGTTAATAAGTGCGTAATCACACAACTTGCGATAGAGCGCCAAACTTTCAAGATAGTAGTCGGGGAACTGTTCCCCACCCTTTTTCTCGGCTTCTATATCTTGCTGTGTCATAACGGCTGTAAAACAAGGCTGTTCGTCGCCGTCGTAAATATAATTTTCACATAATTTTGCCGTATATCCGTACATGAGCTGTACGTCAAAAACTATATCGGCAATCTTGTATCTTTGCATATTTTCTAACCCTTACGAATATTTGGTCATCTTTTTTCGCCTTAAACTCGGCGAGCATAAAATCTAACAATTATTTTACCAAAGAATTGCGCACTTTGTCAATATAAATTTGATTTTTTAAATTTTTTTATATATAATATTCTCATATTAAGAAATTTTTAACGCTTATCCACACGATAAAACGCAAAAGGACAAAAAAATGATAAACCTATTAAAAAGAATTTCATCGTATCTAGCAATCATAATCTTTTTATGCTATACGCCTTTTCTTTTATCGTGCGCAAAAATTTACGATAGCGTCGAATACTCTTACTTTAACACCATAATCCGAGTGCAAGTAGAAGACAAAAAACTAACTTATGAAGTTAAAAGCCAATTATCCACCCTTTTTAGCCAACTTGAAAAGGATTTTGATAGAGAATATGAAAATTCTTTTATCTATAAATACAACGGTGCGAACGCTGGCGATATAATCGCCCTAAACGACCACCAAGCGAGCGTATTGAACTATTCAAAGCAAGTAAACGAGTATTCTTCAGGGCTATTCAATCCTTCCATATATCCACTTCTCAAAGTTTGGCAATTTGCGCCAAACTACCCTGTAAAAGATTTTGTTAAACCTACTAACGAGCAAGTTTTAGACGCCTTAAAAAATGTTCCAAACTTTTCGGATATTCAATTTGACAGTCAAAATAAAACCATCATAAAATACGGGCAATCACAACTAGACCTAGGTGGAATAGTTAAAGGCTACGCAGTAGATTTAGCAGGTAAAATTCTTAAAGACAACGGCTATGAAAAGGGATACCTTTCAATAGGCGCTAGCAGTTTATATATTTTATGGTCAAACACTCTTTCTATTCGCAACCCTATTGAAACAAATCAAAATTTATTAGACGTAAATCTTTATTCACTAAACGATATTTCACTATCCACTAGTGGCGATTACGAAAAGTATTATATCGACAAAGATAGTGGCAAAAAATATTCGCACGTTATAGATGCTAACACAGGTTATCCAACCACTACAGGCGTTAGGAGCGTGACCGTTATCGGTGGCGACGGTGCGTTTTCGGACGCCATAACCACGGCTTGTTTATTGTTAGAACACAACTCTCTAACCCCCGACAACTCGCCATTAACCGAGTTCCTTAAAAAAATATTAGCCGATAAAAAGGCTAAAATGGTTTTTGCAGTTTATTCTAAGGACGGAATAAACCAAATTATCACTAACGCAAAAAAGGGCGATGATTTCACCCTTTTAGATAATCAATTTCAAGTTATAAATATCTAATCACTAATATATTTTATAAATCATTTTATCATTTGCTCGAAAAGAATATTTTCGAGCATTTTTTGATCTTGATTTTGCTTTCTTATATCAAAAGTTATTTTCTTATCTTTCAAAATGATAATCCTATCGGCAAGATAAACGGCCTCTTTAATATCGTGAGTGACCAAAATAACCGTCTTATCCTTACAAATATCTTTGATTTTATCCATTAGATTATACTTTAGCTTTAAGTCTAAATTTATAAACGGCTCGTCAAAAAGATATGTTTGAGCGTCAAAAAGTAGCGCCCTTAATATTGCCACTCGCCTTTTCATACCTGCCGATAGCGTGTTTATATATGCATTTTCGTATTCACCAAGCCCTATTTCTTTTAAGGCTAGGCTAATATCGGCTTGCTTACAAACCAACTGCAAATTTTCTCTAACCGTCAAATTCTTAATTAACCTATCGTTTTGAAAAACAAAAGACACGGGATAAGTCATACCTGTAATTTGACCTTTATACTCGACTAAATTTGCCAAAATTTTAAGTAGCGTGGTTTTGCCTTCTCCACTCTCGCCTAAAATAACGGTCGTTTCGCCCTTTAATATGTCTAGGTTAAAATTTTCATACCCGACCTTATCGTCGTAAGAAAAGTTTAAGTTTTTAATACTAATCATTGCCATTTACCCACCTTTTTGCAAATTAGCGAGAAAACGCCTTCAATAATTAAGCCCAGAATCACGGTCACTAACACTAACGCCATCATTGTTGCCGTTTGGTCGTAAAGTTTAGATAGTTGCAACAAATTGCCAAGCGAGTTAGCAGTGTATGCAAGCACTTCTGCAGCGACCATAAGTTTAAGATTTAACGATAACCCTGCCCCAATGGCAGATAAAATAGGTGGATATATTTGTGGTAATTTAACCTTTAGCAAAATATCTTTACTCGAAACCCCAAACACCTTACACATTTCAATTTGGTCGTAATCTACGCTATCGAGTGCGCTTTTAACACTCAAATATAAGGTTGGGAACACCACTAAAAAGGTAACGAGTATTGGCGCTACAAACTCGTCAGTCCACACTCGTAAGAGTAAAACTACGGCAATAGTCGGCAACACCCTTATTATAGAAATTATAGGCGCAACGATTTTTGTAGCAACCTTTCGCCTATTGGTGATTAACGCTAGAATTAAAGCAAGCGAAAAGGAAAAGATAAAGGCTATTAAACTTCTCGATAGCGTTCCAAAAACGACACGGTAAAACTCAGCCTTACCTAGTAGGCTGAAAAATACCGAAACCGTTTGCGAAAAGGTAGGTAAAAGGTATGAATTATCGACCACTACGGCGACCGAACTCCATAATACGATTATGCAAACGATAGAAATTAATGGAAGAATAGCGTTTAATAGTTTATCTTTATTTTTCATTAGCTTACGATAGAATATTCAAAAGTATTTTTGCTTAAAACTGCTTTAAGTGTAAGATCGGGCACAAGACCTTTCCCGATAACGCCTATTTTCTTGCCGTTTAAATCGTTTAGAGAAATTTGGGTATTTCCGTCCTTAGCCTTTGCCATAATATAAAGGTTGCCGTGCGTTAAAACGGATACCATTGTGTACTTTTGAGTTTTGTATAGTTTACTTGCAGCGTTAACAGGTAGTACGATAAAGTCAGCCTTTCCTAAAGCACCGTTCATGTACTTTGCGATATCGTCGGCAACCACCACGCTATAATCAAAGCTTGCCCCCTCTACAAAATTTTCTCCGTCCGAAATAAACTTTGCAATAGATAAGGCAGGTGCGCCGTCTGGTGCGTAAAAGGTAAAGTTCTTACCGTTTACGTCGTTACCTACAAAGTTGTTTTCTAAATAAAAGAAATCGTCGTCAACGTTTACTGCAGGCGCTACGATATCGCTATCGTTAACCGCTAAAATGTTTTGGATATAAGATTTAACTTGGTCTTTTGCGCTTTGAGCGTCTTGCCAACTAATCTTGCAATTATCTATAACCGTTTGGTCGATAACGTTAGGATTTAGCGTTGAAGATGCAAAGTTGGTTTTAATAGCGCTAACGGCAAGGCTTGCGTTTTCACTCACCCACGTTGCGTTATCGTTAAACTTTTCATGCATTTTTCTAACTATTTGTGGATAGTCTTGCAAAACGTCGTTCTTAACCATTAAAACGGCTTGTGGATAAGATTTAGTTTCACTATCGTAAAGTTCTTTCAACGAAAGGCGTGTCCAAGTAAAGTTTTTGCCCTTAACCTTTTCTAAAGTGCTTGCAGCAGGCTCTGGCAATAAACCGAAATCGAGAGTATCGTCTATTAGCAGTTGCATTATGGTTTGAGCATCGGTGTATTTTATACTTGCGCTTTTCTTGTCAATATCAGGTTTTGGCTCGTGGCTTATGCAACCACTTGCAAACACGCTTGCTAATATGAATATTAGACTTAAAGTTAAATAAAAAATTCTTTTCATAAGTTCACTCCTTAAAACCTAAATAAAAATAACGCCCTTTGAAACTATCAAAGGGCGGGAAAAGTTTAACAAGGTCAATTCGCCTTGTCTATTACTATTTTTTCTGCCCTTCGCTATTAGGTCGTACCTTTTAGTTTAGGTATTTTCTAGTTATAGTATAACCGTTTATTAAAGTTTTGTCAATTATATGATAACAAAAACTTATTTGCGTTTGTTTTGATACTTTCTTTTAGTCGCTTCTCCACCCCTGATGTGCCGTTCGGCAAGGTTAAGGTTTAGCACTTTTTTAACTTTCATGTACAAATTTATATCTATAAAATACAGTCTATGCGAAACGTCCTTATGTACTGTAGACTTGCTAAAATGAAAAACTTTAGCAGTATCTCTTACCGTTGCCCCCGTTTCAACTATATATTCCCCTTCCTTTATCACTCTATCAACGATGTCGTCACACACGATAACTATTCCCCCTAAAATAACGAATAGTTATTTTTATGCCCCTTTTCGACAAATTATGCCTTTTTTCTACTTTTCGATTAAATTTCAGTACCTTTCTTTTAAATATCCTTGCATTTATAGGCTAAAAGTGATAAAATAGATCCACAATAATATATTTTATTAGTGTCGCTTTAATTAAAACGACTCTTTTTGATTATAAAATTCTTCAAGGAGAAAATTTATGAAAAGAAAACTTGTAACGCTGTTTGCTTTATGCCTCGTTTTGTGCACATTAACGTTTGGTTTAGTGGCTTGTGAGGAACATACACACGTTTACGACAAACAAGTTGTAAACGACACGTATTTAAGAAGCCAAGCTACGTGGACGGAAAAAGCAACCTACTATGTCTCATGTGAATGTGGAGAGAAAGGTACTGAATATTTTGAACATGGTGAATTATTAAAGAAAACTGCAACTGAAGGCTTAATGTTTGTATTAAACCTTTCGCAAACAAGCTATACTATAACTGATTATAACGGCAGTGCAACTAGCGTTTATATACCTGAAACTTATAACAATAAACCAGTCACTTCTATTGCCGATTGGGCTTTCTCTGGTTGCAATTTAATTAAAACCGTAGAAATTTCAGATAGCGTAACATCTATCGGCGATTGGGCTTTCTCTGGTTGCTCTTCATTAGAAACGATAAAACTTTCAAATAAGACGATTTCTGTTGGTGATTGGGCGTTCTTTGCTTGTGATTCATTGAAATCAATAGATATTCCAGATAAGGTTACTTCTATTAGCGATTTTACTTTTTATAACTGCTGTTCATTAAAAAGCGTAACGATTGGAGACAGCGTAACTACGATTGGTAAAGAAGCTTTCTCTGGTTGCTCTTCATTAAAAACAATAACTATTCCAAACACTGTAAAAACTATTGGCGATTGGGCATTCTATTATTGTACTGATTTGACAAGTGCAAAAATTGGAAACGTTTCTTCTATTGGCGAGTTTGCGTTCTATAAATGTAGTTCATTGTCAAACGTAACAATAGAAAAAGGCGTATCGTCTATTGGGTTTGGTACGTTTGAAGATTGTGATTCGTTAAAAAGTATAACCATTCCATTTGTAGGCGAAACTAAAAAAGAAACGGAAAACACACATTTTGGATATATATTCGGTGCAAATAGTTATTATTATAATAATGATTACGTGCCAACCTCATTAAAAACAGTAACAATAAGTGGTGGAAACTCAATTGATTCTTACGCATTCGATAATTGTGATTCATTAACAAGCATAACTGTTCCAAGTAGCGTAACGACTATTGGTGATTTTGCTTTCTCTAATTGTAGTTCGTTAACGAGTATAAAAATCCCAAATAACGTAACTGCCATTGGCGAAGGCGCTTTGCTCGGTTGTAATTCATTGACAAGTATAACAATTCCATTTGTAGGGACAGCTAAAACTGAAAGCACACATATTGGATATTTATTTGGCGCAGATAGTTATTCTTCTAATAATGATTACGTACCAGCTTCATTGAAAACGGTAGTAGTAACGGGTGGAACTTCAATTGCTTCACATGCGTTTGATAATTGTAACTCATTGACAAATATAACAATCCCAAATAGCGTAACGACTATTGGTGATAATGCTTTGTCAGGTTGTAATAAATTAACAAATATAACGATTCCTTTTGTAGGTGCGGCTAAAACTGGTAGTCAAAATACATACCTTGGATATTTATTCGGTGCAGATAGTTATTCTTCTAACAACGATTACGTACCGGCTTCTTTGAAAACAGTAGTAATTGCAGGTGGCCCTTCAATAGGCGCTCATGCATTCGATAATTGTGATTCATTGACGAGTATTACAATTTCAAACAACGTATCGTCTATCGGTAATTTTGCTTTCGCTAACTGTGATTCATTGGCAAGTATAACAATTCCAAACAACGTAACTTCCATTGGTTCTAGCGCCTTCAAAGATTGTAGTTTATTAACTAATATAACCATTCCAAATAGTGTAACTTCTATTGGTTCTAGCGCATTTGAAGGTTGTAATACACTAGCTAATGTAACCATTGGAAAAGGTGTAGCGTCTATTGGTGAAAAAGCGTTCTATAATTGCTGTTTGTTAAAAAGCATAACAGTAGATCAAAATAATAAAAATTATAAATCAATAGATGGAAACTTATACAGCAAAGATGAAAAGACTTTAGTACAATATGCAACGGCTAAAACTGCAAATTCATTTGTAATCTCAGACAACGTAACTACTATTGGCAGCTATTCGTTCTTTGGTTGTAACAGATTAACGAGCATAATAATAGGAAGTGGCGTAACTACTATTGATGAACATGCATTTGATGGTTGCAGTTCATTAAAAACCGTATATTACGTTGGACTATTAAAAAATTGGGTAAACATAGTAATTAACTCTGATAATCTCGAATTACTAAGTGCTAGAAGGTATTATTATATTGAAGAAGAATATTATTTACCAAATAACAACTACGAGTATTGGCACTACGTAAACGGTAAACCAAAAATTTGGTAAAAGAATAAATTTTAATGTTAAACGTACAAAAGGCGTTGTGGATAATTCCACAACGCCTTTGTTATTCTTGTTATTTTATGCTAAATCCCAACCCTTTTTTAATATCCCTTGCATTTAAATTTTAAAAGTGCTATAATACATTTGCGACCAAACTTAATATTTCTTAAGATAATGTATACTTCTCGGGTAGGAGTGTATCTTTTTCGCATTACAAATCTTTATTTTAAGAAATATTGATGTAAGTTTGTGTCGCAGCAAGCGGAAATGGCATTTTTACTAGTGTCGTTTGCGTTTGCAAGCGACACTTTTTAATTTTAAAAACTTTTTTAAGGAGACTATTTTATATGAACAAAAAACTTGTAACAATTTTAACTTTATGCTTTGTTTTATGCACGGCAATATGTGGCTTAACTGCTTGTAGCGAACAAGTACCAACCCATACCCACGTGTATAATCAAAAGGTTGTAAGCGACACTTACCTAAAAAGCCAAGCAACTTGCGAGCAAAAAGCATTGTACTATTACTCTTGCGAGTGCGGGGACGTTGGCAGTGTTGCTTTTGAAAACGGTGATTTTAATGAGTGTAATTTTGTTGCTGGCAAATGTAGCGTATGCGAAAAACCTTATCCAAATTCTGGAAATGACCAAACACAAAATTCCCATACCCACGTGTATAATCAAAAGGTTGTAAGCGACACTTACCTAAAAAGCCAAGCAACTTGTACCCAAAAAGCAATTTATTATTACGTTTGCGAGTGTGGGGACGTTGGTAGCAACACTTTTGAAAGCGGTGATTTTGGTAAACACGAATACGGCGCATTCAAGAATAACGGCAATGGCACTCATACCAAAACTTGCATAAACCATAGCGAGCATACTATAACCGAAAAGTGCTATGGCGGACAAGCAACTTGCAGAGAAAAAGCAACTTGTTTGGGCTGTAATGCAAAGTATGGCGAATTAGAAGAGCATACTTATAGTAAAGAATATTCAACTTCTGATACCCACCATTGGTATGATTCAACTTGTGGTTGCAACTTGAAAAAAGATTACGCTGAACATGTTATAGGCGAAGATAATTGTTGTGAAACATGTTCTATCCCTATGTCTTCAACTATTGGCGTTATTTACGATACTTCTAGCGACGGAACTTATGCAGAAGTTGTTGGTTACGAAGGGACTTCAAAAAAAGTAAAAATAGCCGATACTTATAACGGCTTGCCTGTAAAAACTATTTATGATAATGCATTTTTTCATAATACTAATATCACTATGGTTATTATCCCAGATACTGTAACATCTATTGGCAGTTTTGCGTTCCAAAGTTGCGATTCATTAACAAGTATAACAATCCCAGATAGTGTAACTTCTATTAGTGACTATGCGTTCCAAAGTTGCAGTTCATTAACAAGTATAACAATCCCAGATAGTGTAACTAATATTGGTGATAGTACGTTCGAATATTGCAATTCATTAACAAGTGTAACAATAGGAGACGGTGTAACTTCTATTGGTAGTAGTGCGTTCGCAGATTGCCCATATACCGTAAGTGGAAATTTAAAATACGTTGGAAACGAAGATAACCCTTATTTAGTGCTAGTCGGCACTGCAAATGCAAACTTATCAACCTATACTATAAATGAAAATACAAAATATATTTCTAACGCCTTTTCAAGTTGTTCTCGCTTATCAACTATAACAATCCCAGATAGTGTAACTTCTATTGGTAATAATGCGTTCTATACTTGCGATTCATTAACAAGTATAACAATCCCAGATAGTGTAACTTCTATTAGTGAATATGCTTTCTTGGATTGCGATTCATTAACAAGTGTAACAATCCCAGATAGTGTAACTTCTATTGGTGATTATGCGTTCGGATATTGCACTTCATTAACAAGTATAATAATCCCAGATAGTGTAACTTCTATTGGTGATTATGCGTTCTATTGTTGCAGTTCATTAGAAACAATTTATTGCGAAGCAGAAAGTAAGCCAAGTGGTTGGGATAGTTCTTGGAAGAGTAACTGCAACGCACAAGTTGTTTGGGGATACAAAGTCTAGTAGTTGCTAACGCAACGTGATAACACCTAACGGTGAATGATGGTTGCTAATGTAACATGATAATATCTAGCGATATATTTTGGTATAAAATTTTATATAACCTACAAAGGCGTTGTGGAAAACCCATAACGCCTTTATTTCTTTAAATATCACTTGTCATTCTGAGTGAAGCAATAGCGTAATCGAAGAATCTAAAAGAGATATCGACCCTTCAACTCACTTCGTTCACTCACGATGACAAAAAATGTAAATTTATTTTTTCTTTGCTAAATTCAATATATCAGCGTTTAAGATAAACTTGCAAAATGCAGTATCTTTGTACTTTTCGATTAGCAAAAAGAGAAGTTTACCTAAATAGTAACCGACAATGCCTGCAATCGCCCCTGCAATAAGTCCACCGATAACGTCGGTTAAATAGTGCACGATTAAATATACCCTTGAAAATCCCATAAACGCAACTATAAAGAATACCCAAAAACTTTTCTTTTTGTTTTTGCTACATAAGAAAAAGGTAAGCATTGAGTTCATTGCAACGTTGGTATGCCCCGAAGGGAAGGACTTTGATTTTTCAAAGTGAGATCCTACTTGTTCCCAAAAACCAGCGTATTCAGGGTTAGTAAAAGGGCGTGGTCTTGAAACCAAAGGTTTTAGCGTCCAGTTAGTTAAAACCAAGCCGACGAGCATAGCAAAAAGCATAGAAACGCCAGCCTTTCTAGTATTTTTAAACAGCAACAAGATAACTGCGAACGCTATAAAGAAATAGCCACCCTTACCAAAAAGAGCAAATAATTCGCAAAGAGGTGTAAGAATACCACCAGCAAATTTACTTAAGTTATTACACACGGTAAACGCCCAAGTATCAAGCCCGTAAAAAGTAGTATTTAGCCAAACAGCCATAAAAAATCTCCTTTAATATACCTAATATATAATTTATAAAAACCTTTACAACAAACATTTCCATTTATCATACTGATAAGCCACGTTTTCTTTTGCGTGGCTATCGCTAGACAAAATGAGTTTTCCACCCTTTTTCTTAATATAGTCTAAAACGGGTGGCATTGGGTATGGTATATCTTGATATCCCCTAGAAATTGCTCCTGAATTTATTTCAAACGGAACGCCAAATCCAACGAGTTTATCAACGGCGTCTTTCCAAGCATTAACGTATCTCGGGTGGTTTTGATCGAATAAATTTTGGTCCTTATTAAACTTTGTAATTAAGTCTATATGTCCTATAAAATCACAGTTAGTCTTATTAACGACGTCTGCAACACGTTTATAATATTCTTCAGCACAGGCATAATAATCGCCGTTAAAGGCTTCCTTGACTAAATCGATAAACGTTTTCTTGCTTGTGTCAAGTTGATAACACTTGCCGTTTACGTTTAGTTGATGGACTGAACCTATAATATAATCAAAGCCACCTGAGGTTTCAATAGTATAATAATCCAATTCTATACCACACAAAACTTCAATCTTATCTTTGTACTTTGCCTTTAGTGTTTGCATAGTTTCTCTAAAGGCTTGTTCTTTTTCTATACTAACGTACTTACCCTTGTTTAATTTAGTAACCGAGTGAAAAGATACGCCAACCCTTTGTAGCCCCTTGTCAATTGCGCTTAAAATCATATCTTCGGGGCTATCTTTACCGTCGCAAAAGGTAGTGTGCATATGCATATCTTGTTTGGTAGGGTCTATACTAATTAAATCTATCATTATTTTGTCATTTTCTCCTGCTTAACTTTGTGATCGATTACGTGACGAGATGATAGTTCTCTATGGATATCTTCTAGAGAAATGCCTGCTTCAATCATCAACACTAAAGTATGATATGCTAAATCGGCAATCTCGTAAATAGTTTCCTTTTTGTCTTGGGCTTTTGCAGCGATAATAACTTCGGTACTTTCTTCGCCCACCTTTTTAAGAATTTTATCAAGTCCCTTTTCAAATAAATAGGTAGTGTAAGAGCCTTCCTTCTTTTCAATCTTTCTTCCCTTTATCAAGTCGAACAAGGCTTGCAACGAAAACTCTTTATATTCTTCATTTTCGTAAATTCTATTATTAAAACAACTATCCGTACCCAAGTGGCAAGCAGGCCCGTCCTTTTCCACCATAACGACAAGCGCATCGTTATCGCAATCGGCAGTTATCGACACTACGTGTTGATAATTGCCACTCGTTTCGCCCTTTAGCCACAATTCTTGTCTTGACCTTGAATAAAAACAAGTCAAGTTTTTTTCCATAGTTATTTTTAGGCTTTGCTCGTTCATATACGCTAGCGTCAACACCTTTTTAGTGATTGCATCTACAACTATTGCAGGAATTAATCCGTCTTTATCAAATTTTAATTTACTTATATCTACCATAATATTTTCTCCTTTTTTACAGTCTAACTGGGATATTGTTTTGTTTAAGCGTTTTCTTTAAGTCCAAAATATTAACTTCGCCAAAGTGGAAAATTGATGCGGCAAGCCCTGCATCGACCTTTGGAATAGCGTTAAACAAGTCCACAAAATGCTCTTTATTGCCTGCTCCTCCCGATGCGATGATAGGAACTGACACGACCTTTGACACTGCAGAGAGCATTTCCAAATCAAAGCCACCCTTAACGCCGTCGGTATCGATAGAATTAAGAACTATTTCGCCTGCGCCGTTATCAACCCCACGCTTAACCCACTCGATTAGGTCGTATCCTGTATTTTCTCTGCCACCCTTTGCAAACACGGTAAACTTGCCGTTCACACGCTTTGCATCGACCGATAGAACCACGCACTGGTCGCCATAACGCTTTGCAGCGTGGTAAATGAGGTCGGGATTTTTGATTGCGCCAGAGTTTACGCTAACCTTGTCTGCTCCACATTTTAGAACTCTATCAAAATCTTCTACGGTGTTAATTCCACCACCCACCGTCAACGGAATAAATATAGTGCTTGCAACTTGCTTTAGTATGTCGGTAAATAATTTTCGTCCGTCCGAAGATGCAGTAATATCGTAAAACACTAATTCGTCAGCGCCGTTGTCGCTATAATATTTGCCTAGTTCAACGGGTGAAGACACGTCTGCAAGCCCCTTAAAATTAACGCCCTTAACCACTCTACCGTCTTTTACGTCTAGGCAAGGGATTATTCGTTTAGTTATCATTTTGCCACCTTTAACGCCTCTACTAAATCTATATCGCCCGTATAATACGCCTTACCTATGATAGCGCCGTAAAGATTTAGCTTGATTAATTTTTCAATATCTTGTATACTACTAACCCCACCCGATGCGATGATATCCAAGTCTAAACTACTTTCCATATCCTTATACAACTCGTGGTTAGTGCCTTGCATAGCCCCGTCTTTACTGATGTCGGTACAAATTATGGTTTTTACGCCTTCATCTTGCATTTTCTTACAAAATTCCATACCCGTAAACTGTGACTTTTCCGTCCAACCTTTAATGGCTACCATATTGTCCTTAATATCCACGCCGACTGCTATCTTATCCCCAAAATTCTTTACTGCGCTCTTCAAAAATTCGGGATTAGTCACTGCCGAAGTGCCTAAAATTACACGGTTTACACCCGCGTTTAGGTAGGTTTCAATTACTTTTTCGCTCCTAATACCACCACCTACTTGCATAAACGCATTGGTGGACGAAGCAATTTTTTTTATGGTTTCTATATTAGGCGTTCCACCGAGCAGTGCACCTTGCAAATCGACGGTGTGCAAAAACTTTGCGCCCTTATTGAAAAAATCTATTGCAATTTGTTCGGGGTGTTCGCTATATACGGTCATCTTTTGATAATCGCCCTTAAACAGCCTAACTGCCTTTCCGTCAAACAAATCTATTGCTGGAAAAAGTTTCATAATTTTTCTTATCTCTCCGCTATAACCTTATCGGTTTATAATCCTATTCTAAAATTCTTATTTACATTTCACAAAAGGCTTTAAGTATTTTTAATCCCACTTCCCCACTCTTTTCGGGGTGGAACTGACAGCCGAACACGTTGCCGTTTTGAACGGCTGCCGTCAAATTCGCACCGTACTCAGCAGTTGCGATAACGCTCTCGTCACAATCAGTTGCGTAATACGAGTGAACGAAATACACGAAATCGCCTTGATTTAGATACTTAAATATTGGGCTTTTTCCCTTAAAGTCTAAAGCGTTCCAACCTATATGTGGAATTTTATAGTCTTTTGGGATAACTTCGCCTATAGGTTTTACTTGACCTTTTATTAGCCCCAAGCCTTTATGCACGCCGTACTCATAACTGCAATCGAATAATAACTGCATACCTAAACAAATACCCATGATAGGCTTGCCCTTTTTGGCTTGGTCGATAACTACCTGCGCTAGTCCCGAATCAAAAAGTTTCTTAGATGCATCTTCAAATGCGCCGACGCCTGGTAAAATTATTTTATCGGCGCTCTCGATTATCGCCTTATCGCCCGTAGCGACGGCATCGACGCCTATCGCCTTAAACGAACTTATAAGCGAGAATAAATTACCCACGCCGTAATCAACGATAACGACCATTAAAGCACCCCTTTGGTCGAAGGAATTTCGCCGTTTAATGCGCTATCAATAGCCACAGCCTTTCGTAGCGTTCTTGCAAGCGACTTAAAAGTGCCTTCGATAATATGGTGAGCGTTAGAGCCTGATAATTGTCTAGCATGAAGGGTTATTCCCGAATTGAGAGCGAACGCTATCAAGAACTCGTCTAATAGTTCGGTGTCGAAATCGCCAACCTTATTTGCTTTAATGTCAAAATCCTTAACGATAAAACCTCTACCCGAAATATCAACGGCAGTCAAAATCAAACTTTCGTCCATGGCGAGAGTGGTGTCGGCGTAACGAACGATACCTGCCTTATCGCCAAGCGCTTCCTTAAACGCCAAGCCTAAACTAATGCCTATATCTTCGACCGTGTGGTGATAATCGACCTTTGTATCGCCTTTAGCAAGCACTTCTAGGTCGAACCTTCCGTGCTTTTTAAATAGGGTTAACATATGGTCTAAAAAGCCACAGCCCGTGTCTATTTGTCCGTTTCCACTACCGTCAAGGTTGAGTTTTAAGGTTATATCCGTTTCGCCCGTCTTTCTCGTGATACAAGAAGTTCTCATTTTGTTTCCTCCAAAATTTCTTTTACCACTTGGATAAACGCTTGCATTTGTTCACGATTACCAATGGTAATTCTATTGTAATCTATTATTCTCGGGTCGTTAAAGTGTCTAACTAAAACGCCCTTTTCCTTTAATTTTAGATAGAGCGAAGTCCCGTCTATCCTATCGCTCTTTGCAAACACGAAGTTTGCTTTTGAGTTAGTTAAACTAAAACCCAACTCTTTTAGTTTCTCTACCGTGTATTCTCTATCTTGAATAACCTTTTTGCAATTTTCGTTAAAATATTCTTTATCCAAAATCGCACCCTTACCTAGTCCTAAAGTCATTCTATTTACGTTATAAGGGTTAGTGGAATACTTTATAGTCATAAGATCTTTAATCAAATTTTCGTTCGCCACGCCAAAGCCTAACCTTGCGCCGGCAAGCGAGCGTGATTTAGAAAAAGTTTGAGTTACCAAAAGATTATCGTACTTATCGATAAGTGAAACTGCGCTCTTTGCACCAAAATCCACGTACGCTTCGTCAATAACCACTATCCTATCGGGATTTGAACTAACTATTCTCTCAATTTCATTAAGGTCTAGCGCTATCCCCGTCGGTGCGTTCGGGTTAGCAATAAAAATCGTGCCGAAAGTACTTATAAACTTGTCGATATCGATAGAAAAATCATCCTTTAGTGGAATAACTTTGGTCGGCAAGTCGTATAGTTTTGCAAACACCTTATAAAAGCCGTAAGTAATATCTGCAAAAACGGCAGGGGTGTCTTTATCGCAGTAAGCCATAAAAGCGAAGTTAAGCACTTCGTCCGAGCCGTTAGTGAGTATCACTTGACTGCTCTTAATCCCCAAACTATCAGCCACTAGCGAGGTTAATTCGCTACACTCGGGGTCTGAATATAGATAGCAGTTATTTGCTTCTTCACTCGCCATTTGAACGCCCATTTTTGTCGGTGGGTATGGCGATTCATTAGTGTTTAGTTTTATATATTTCCTTTGTTTAGGCTGTTCGCCTGGCACGTAAGGAGTTATCTTTGCAATTTTTTCGTTTAGGAATTTACTCATTTTTTGAACCTTATAACAGCACTCTTTGCGTGCGCCGTTAAACCTTCTTGATTTGCAAAATATTCAACGTCTTGACAAACGTCTTTTAACGCTTGTTCGGTGTAATAAACGTATTGTGTCTTTTTAATAAAGTCGTCAACCGACAACGGACTAGAAAAACGAGCCGTTCCACTAGTCGGTAAAGTATGGTTAAGCCCTGCCATGTAGTCGCCCAAAGCTTCAGGACAATACTTACCAACGAACACCGAGCCTGCATTTTTGATTTTATCTAGTACTTCAAATGCGTTGTCTAAACACAATTCTAAGTGTTCAGGGGCGATGGCGTTGGCCATATCAATGGCTGTATCCATGTCTTTTACCACTATAATCTTTCCGTTATCGTCGATTGAAGTACGAGCGATTTCACTTCTTTTTAGTTGTGGAATTTGGATTTCTAACTGCTCTGAAACTTTGTTTGCGAACTCGCTACTGTCGGTAATTAAGACTGCGCTTGCAAGTTTATCGTGTTCAGCTTGAGAAAGAAGATCGGCTGCAATATCGACAGGGTTATTAGTGTCGTCAGCAATAACCATAATTTCGCTAGGTCCTGCTATCATATCTATAGAAACCTTGCCAAATACTTGCCTTTTTGCTTCGGCAACGAAGGCGTTGCCTGGCCCAACTATTTTATCTACCTTTGGTACGCTTTCCGTTCCGTAAGCGAGCGCAGCGATTGCTTGTGCGCCACCCACTTTAAATATTTTATCCACCCCTGCAATCTTTGCCGCAGCCAAGATAACGGGATTAACGTTCCCGTTTTTATCGGGTGGTGTGACCATAACTATTTGTTTAGAGCCTGCAATTTTTGCTGGGATAGCGTCCATTAGCACGGTTGAAGGGTATGACGCCGTACCACCTGGAACGTAAAGCCCAACCTTTTCTATCGGGATTATCTTTTGTCCTAAAACCACGCCGTTTTGCTTTTTGATTTCAAAACCGTCACGCTTTTGCTTTAGGTGAAATTCCCAAATGTTTTGCTTTGCTCTCTCTAATATATCTAAAAATTCTTTATCAACCTTATTAAATGCGTCGTCAATTTCTTGCTTTGACACTAAAAGCGAAGATAAACTAACCTTATCGAACTTAAGCGCATATTCCTTTAGGGCATTATCACCGTTATTTATAACATTTTCGATAATGTCTTTAACGATAGAAGTAAGGTCAATACTTGGCTCTTTAGAGCAAAAGATTTGCTCTCTTGAATTTATGCCGTCGTAAAAAATTTTAATCATTATTTAATCTCCGTTTGCGCTTTAAGTTCAGCCATGATATTTTCTATGATTTGGTACTTAAACTTAAAGTTAGCCTTATTTGCGATAAGCCTTGCCGAGATAGGCAAGAATTTTTCAACCACTTCAAGTTTATTTTCCTTTAAGGTAGCGCCCGTTTCGACAATATCGACTATAACGTCCGAAAGCCCCAAGATAGGCGCAAGTTCAATCGAGCCGTTAAGGTGAATAATATCTATATCTCTACCTTGCGAAGCGTAGTAGCGTTTTGCGATGTTGGTAAACTTAGTAGCAACGGTAAGCGTCTTATTTCTATCGTCCTTAAAGTCGGCTTTAGCCGCCACAGCCATGTCGCACTTGCCTATGTTAAGGTCTAAAAGTTCGTACACGTCAGGGTTATATTCGAGCAAAATATCTTTACCTGCAACACCGACGTCGGCAGCGCCCCTTTCAACGTAAATTGCAACGTCAGACGGTTTAACCCAAAAATATCTTACGCCCACTTCTTTATTTTCAAATATAAGTTTTCTATTGTTTTCTTTTATGGCTGGGCAAGGAAATCCCGCCTTTTCAAACATAGCGTAAACTTTTTCACCAAGTCTTCCTTTAGGAAGAGCAACGTTAAGCATGGTATTCATATTTCTCCTAATCGGTTAATTTAATAAGTTTTTTATACCTACAATTTTGTGGTATTTTTTTATCGGCAAAGACGGTTTTGCCTTGCTCTATCAATTCTTGAACTTTTTCGGTCACTTTTCTTATGTCTAAACTACCGTACTCAAGGGCTATATCCACGTCGTAACACTTTCCTTGCCCTTCTAGGCGAGAAAGTTCGTCAAGATAAACGGCAAAACCTATCGCCTTTGACTTTTTGTTCATTTTTTGCATAAGTTTATCGTATTGCCCACCCGATAAGATACCGGTTGGAATTCCACTAACGAACCCCTTAAACACCACGCCGTTGTAGTAGTTTAGGTCGTTTACCACTGAAAAATCAATATTTATGCGTTTATCAAAGCCTAAAGTAGTTAGGCACTTGATAAGGTTTACAAGTTTTTCAAGTTCAAGTTGTGAGTTTTTATCTAAAGCAAAACCTTTTAGCGTTTTTTCAATCTTATCTACGCTACCGTAAGTGCTAACGAGCGATAAAAGTAGGTCAGTGTGTTCTTTTTTCAAGCCTTGACTTTGACAAACGCTTTCAACTCCGTTAGAATTTTTTTGACTGAGATAAACTAGCATTTGGTTTCTACCCACTTGGTTTAGCGAAACCATATCGAATATGCTGTTAAGCAAATCCAAACTAGAAATATCTAGGTAATAATCTTGACTGATGATGTTAAGGCTTTTAACCGCCAAAGCGATAACTTCGACCACCGAATAATCGTCAACGTCGCCAATGCACTCTAACCCAGCTTGCATAATTTCCTTAAAGGATTTAGTACCTTTAGAAACACGATAAACGTTTTCGTCATAGTAAACCTTTTGCACGCCGTCAAGGTTATCCTTTGAGTTTTTGATAATGGACAAAGTAACGTCAGGCTTTAACGCCATAAGTTTCCCGTCCGTATCGGTAAAGGTAATAACGTTATCAGAAACCAAAAACTCCTTGTTTACGGCATAAAGGTCGTATTCTTCAAACTTGCTCATTTTGTAAGGCGCATAACCGTACTTTCCGTAAAGTTCTCTCAACTTAAAAACGGCTCTTTCATCTTCTCTTAAAACTAATTCTAAACTCATATCAATTATCCTTTTTTTCACCTAAAACGATATTGTATCCACCCTTGCCGTAGTTTAAGCACTTGTTAACCCTACTGATAGTAGCAGTGCTAGCCCCCGTAAGCTTTGAAATCTCTTGATAGTTTTTCTTGCTCTTTAATAGTTTTGCAACTTCTAACCTTTGAGTTATATCTTCTAACTCTTTGATAGTGCATACGTCTTCAAAAAACTTTCGGCAATCTTCAACGCTCTCTAACTTTAATATAGCGTTAAACAACTCATCAAATTTTTCAATACTGAAATTTTCCATCTTTTCACATCCTGATTTTATTACTTTATCATTTTAGCATAGTAAAGTGTTAAAGTCAACTATTTATATAGGGAATTTTTATTTTTTTGTTAAGCGACGATAAAAACGACTGTGCCACAATAAAAAAGCCACGATATGAATAGCGTTCATACAGTGGCTAGGTTTATTATTTAAGGAAGCATAGTTTTGGTTACAAAATAGAAGGCGATCTCGGTAACTAAAGGTAGCAAGGACATTACAATAAAGAATGCGATTTGCCCTTTTTTAGTACCTGGCTCTCTTTTATCCAAAGTGACGAACAATCCGATAACTGCGCAAACGGTAGAAATCAAAGTGCAAGCGCCACCACCTATTAAAACGAAAATTATTAAATAAATGGCAAGACCTAAGCCGTGGCTTAAACTTCCTTCAGGTTCACCCGTTACCGATATCAACGGAAGGATTAGAACGAATAAAAGCGCCAAATATGCGATAACCGAAATTACTCTTAATACGATAAGTCTACCCGATTTTGAATTTTTATCAGGAACAACTGCTTCTACAACGTCTGTTATTTTGTCAAGCATGTCTATTTCTCCTATAAACTTTAATGCTTATGGTGGTTAAATAAAAGGCAACTGATTAGTCTTACGATTTTATAAAAGCACCATACATTATATATAATAACACATTTTTTTAATTTTTACAATAATATAACCAACTTTTTTAATTTTGGTTATTTATTCAAGCCTAAATATTTTTGGGTAATTTCAGCAGCAAGCCTACAAAGTTCAGCGCAAGGGCGTTTTTTGTAATATTCGGTAGTTCTATCTTCTGGTTTTGGGTTAGTAGATTTTGCCGTTTCGCCGTCCAAAAGTTCGGCGCAAATAACGCTACCCACTTGCTCCTTAAACTCTTTGCACGCCTTTTGGATAATATCGTAAATATAAAGTTTATCCACCCCGTCGGATAACACCGTGCCAAGCACCATACACATTCCCGAAACAGCGCCACAAGTTAGTCTTTGCCTACCTAACCCACCACCAAAAGAAATAGACAACTTCTTTAGCGTTAAAGGGTCTAATTTTAACTCGTCTTGAAAGGCAAGCACCACTGCCTGCGCACAGTTTAACCCCGTCTTAAAATTATCCACAGCAAGTTGACCTTTATCCATAAAAAACTCTCCATAATTTATTGTTTACATAATAACACACTTTTGTATACTTTGCCAACCGTAATAGCATAAATTATAAAAAAACGCCCTTTGAAAAAAACAAAAGGCACTATCTTAATTCTACTAAAAGCAAGTAACCTATTTAGTTGTTTGTCGATATAACGAAAAAGTATGCAAAATAAGATTTTAGATGCGAGCAAGACTAGGCTCGCTCAAGAAAACGGACACAATAGAACGTCTAACGTAACTCAAAGCGTTAGTTGCAAGAAAAATCTTTCACGCAAAATAAAGTTTTAGATACAAGCAAGACTAGGCTCGCTCAAGAAAACGGACACAATAGAACGTCTGTTCATTGTGGTCGTTTTTGTAGAGCAGTAAACGACGTATTGCGAAGTATATAAAATTTTATTTTTAAAATTCAAAAAGCAATTAACACCGTTAACTGCTTCCTGAATAATATATGATAAGGGGGAAAATGATGAGCTAATTAAGTTTCAAAAGGTTTATTTCCTTTCGACAATGATATAATACTACTTTCGACATAATTTGTAAAGCGTTTTTCACCGATTTTTAAAAGTTTTTTGAAAAATTTTAACAAGATTTTTACGATTTACATGTATTTTTGTCAAAATATTACCACTGATGTTAATTTTTAACAAGGCATACTATATATTGGGCTTATGTTCTTTTACAAACACAAGAAAGAAAAACCTAACTAACTAATTATATTTTCTTTGATAAACTTTCTTTGCTAATTGGACGTAAACATCTCTTTTTTTAGCAAATTCTCGATATAGTTCATACTGTTCTCTACTTAAAGAAAGGATTAATTGTTTTTCAGCTTCCCACATATGGCTTTGGGCAACGTTAAGCTCGTGAGCCATTTCTTCTCGCAATTGGTCGGCAACTTCACCAATAAACTTTGCAACTTCTTCATTTGTGACTTTCTTTTTCATAATCTATCTCCTATAATAAAAAAATGTGCGCTAACAGAGTTAACGCACCAAAACGCAAACTCCTTAGCTGCGAGACTAATTTAATATGAAAATGGATTAACACTTACATAATGGAATCTGCATTTTAACAGTTTTAATATGTAAGTGTTAAAAAACATTATCTCCTTAAGAAATAACTAAATCCATTATAAAAATATTAAATTAATCTCGCATCATTAGTATATCACATTTTTTTACTTTTATCAATAAGATAGGCACAAAAAAACTCGATTTTATCAAATCGAGTTTTTCTAGTTGAATTAGTCTTTATCAGGTTCTAAACTCATTGCTTCGTCAGCAAGTTCGTCTTCTTCTAATACCCTACAAAATTCTTCAAATACTTCGTCGAGAAGTTTATCGTCTTCAACAGGGAGAAGGTCAGCCGTTTCTTCGTCTTCGCCTGAAACTTCAAAGATAACCAAATCGTCATCTTCAATGCCGTCAATTTGTTCAGCAGGTTCGAAAGCCGAGTAGTTCTTACCCTTGTATTCGATAGTGCCTACAAAATAAAATTTAAGTTTCTTACCGTCGTCGGTAGTTAAAGTAACGATATCTTCGTCACAGTCACAGTCGCAACCGCAGTCGCAGTCATGGTCGTGGTCATGGTTGCAATCGCAATCGTGGTCGTCACAGCCACAAGTACATTTCTTTTCTTTATCTTCCATTTTTAATCTCCTTTACTTGTTTTTATTTTTATCGTTCAAAAATCCTTGTAAAATAGATGCCGCAGCCAAACTATCGACGTACAATTTGCGTTCTTGCCTACTTTTGCCTTGTTCTATCAAGGTATCTTCGGCTTCACAAGTAGTGCATCTTTCATCGACGGCGTATACTTGTACGCTTAAGCGTTCTTTAAGCTTGTCAATGAAATAGTTGGCACGCTGGGTTTGAATAGACGGTGTACCGTCAAAGTTAACGGGAAGCCCACATACGAGCGCTGTTGCGCACTTGTCCTTTACTAGACTTGCAATTTTTTCCAAATCAGTCCTTAAATTTTTTCTAGTATAAGTTTCAACGGGCAAGGCGTAACTATTGAACGGATCTGATACTGCAATTCCTATTCTTTTATCGCCTATATCTAAACACAAAAATCTTTCCACCACATTATTATATCATATTAAACTATTTTAATGCAATAGTTTTACCAAATTTACCCAAAATAAAACCCGACTTTAAATAAAGCCGAGTTCTATATAATTTTTGATTTTGGCAGTATTTACCAATAATCTTTATTCGTCTTTTTGATTTTTAGTTTGGGATTTACCCATTTGTTCTACTTTTTCTCTTACTTGCTCTTGGCCGTCTCTAACCATTTGGCGTGCTTTTGCCGAATTTGTTGCTAAAACTGCGCCTCCGATTACGCCAAGTAACATTCCACATAAAAATTTATCGTCCATTTTCTCCCCCTTTCTCTTAATTATTTTGCGCCTATTTCTACAAATTATGCAACATTTTGCCAACTTTTATGGTGATTCGCCATTGTTCGCCCAAAAGTCAAATTTTGTAATTATTGTTGACATTATCAGCCACTTAGTATATAATAAAACCAAATTAGATATTAAATCTATATTTGGAGAGTTATGAAAAAGAAATTTTTAATAGCGACGTTGGTTTTATGCTTATGCTTTCCAACCCTCTTAAGTGGTTGCTTTGCCATAACCGCCTATAATATGGTTGCCGAAACCAACTCGTACGATATAAAAGACGATTACGATAAAATTAAAATAGATACGCTCACTGCGAACGTTACTTTTACACATTCAAATACTACTGAGAGCATGGTATTTTGCAATGAGTTTAAGAGTCAAAAACACGTTGTAGAAGTAGTTGACGGCACGCTAACTATCACCCAAGAAAAAAATCAAGAGTGGTACGGACAAGTTTTAGATTATACCAAAAGTTATATAGTTATTCATCTTAACAAAATTCAGTACGACTCTTTAGAATTACTTGGGGTACATACTGACGTCGATTTACGCAACAGTTTTAAGTTTAACAACGTAAACATTGAAACGGACTCTGGAAACGTTAAATGGTGCGCCGACGTCTTGGATACACTTTCGATTAAAACTCAATCGGGTAACGTAGAAATTGACAGCGCTTGTATTAATTACGCTAGTATCAATAATGCGTCGGGCGACGTTACTTTGAACGACTATACGGCAACTAGCCATACTTTAGTGCAAATTGCTACCGGTAATTTATTGGTTAACACTGCAAGTTTAGGTTTGCTAAACGTTAAAATAGAAACGGGAGATGCTACGATTAACGACCTTATATCTTCCGATCTAATTATTATCACTATCACGACAGGTAATCTTTCTCTTTGCCGTTCGGACGCTAATGAATTATTGCTTACTACGACAACGGGTAATATTTTCGCATCGCTTTTATCTAATAAAAAGGTAACGGTGCAAACCGATTCGGGTCAAATTTCTATTCCTGAAAACCTTGAAGGCGACCCTTGTAAAGCTAAGACTTCTACCGGTGATATCACCATTGAAATTATTTCGCACGTTGAATAAATCGTTTAATCTAAATCACACACCTTTTAGTATTATAAAATTAAAAATATCTAAAAGAATACGCCCATTTGCTTTTTGGCAAATGGGCGTTTTAGTTGCTTTTTATTTTGCTTGCTTTGATTTATAATCTTCGATTGCTTTTTTAATAGCTTCTTCAGCAAGTACCGAGCAGTGAATTTTTTGAGATGGAAGACCACCTAAACACTCAACCACCTTTTTATTGGTCACTTGAAGCGCTTCATCAACGGTCATACCGATAATCATATCGGTAGCAGTAGAACTCGTTGCGATAGCCGCTGCGCAACCGAACGTCTTAAATTTAGCGTCTAAAATAATATCGTTTTCAATCTTTAACGAGATTTGCATGATATCGCCACAGCTTGCATTACCGACCGTACCGACACCGCTTGCATTTTCTATTTCGCCTACGTTTTTAGGGTTTTTGAACGCTTCCATAACCTTTTCGTTATACATATTTAATATCTCCTTGTGCTTTGAATAATGGTGACATATCACGCAGTCTTTGTACTGCCGATTTGATTGTTTCTACTGCATAATCGACTTCTTCCATAGTATTGTGTTTGCCGAAAGAAAATCTGATTGATCCGTGAGCGAGCGCTTCTTCTAAGCCTAACGCTAAAAGCACGTGCGACGGTTCTAGCGAACCCGATGAGCAAGCCGACCCTGAAGACACGCAAATTCCTGCTAGGTCAAGGCTGAATAAAATTGATTCGCCTTCAATAAACTCGAACGAGAAATCGGCGTTCGCAGGAAGCCTATTTTGTCTTGGCCCGTTAAGTTTAACAAACGGCACTTCGTTTAACACTCTATCGATAAAATGGTCACGAAGGCTACTAACGTACTCAAAGTTCTTGTCCAAATCTCTATTTGCAATCTTAAACGCTTCTCCAAAGCCCACGATTGCAGGGACGTTAGTCGTTCCACCACGCTTCATTCTTTCTTGGTGACCACCCGTTAAAATACTGCCTATCTTAACTCCGTTTCTAACGTACAACGCACCCACGCCCTTTGGCCCGTAAATTTTATGAGAACTCATACTCATTAAATCCACGCCCAACTCTTTAACGTCTAATTTTAGCACGCCTGCCGCTTGAACTGCATCGGTAAAGCAGTACGCACCCACCGAGTGAGCAATCTCTGCGATTTCCTTTATAGGCTCGATAGTTCCCACTTCGTTGTTTGCCATCATGCACCCTACCAAAATCGTGCCTTCACCAACTATGCTCTTTAAGTGTTGTAAATCGACAAAACCTTGGCTATCCACCTTCATATAGTCGATTTTAAAGCCTTCCTTTTCGAGCGCCTTTGCCGTCACTAACATAGCGGCGTGCTCGATAGGGCTGATTACTATGTGATTGCCCTTGTCTTTATGTGCATGCGCAATGCCACGTAATGCCCAGTTATCGCTTTCAGTTCCACCCGAAGTAAAATAAACTTCGCTTGGCTTTGCGTTTATAATGCTTGCTATTTCGTCCCTTGCTTCATCGACTGCTTTTGCCGACTCTCTACCAAACGCATGTTGGCTGTTCGGATTACCGAAAACGTCGGTAAAGTAAGGTATCATTTTTTGTAATGCTTCTTGGCACACGGGCGTGGTCGCCGCATGGTCAAAATATATCGCTTTCTTTTCCATATTAACCGTCCTTCACTTAGTGCAACTGACCTAAAATCATTTGTTCTAAACTCATTGAATCCAAAATCTCGTTTATTCCTGTGTAAAGTTTTTTCCACACGTCACTCGTTGGACAACATTTACACTTCCCTTTCTCTTTAACGCACTCGATTATTTCCATATCGTCCTCTAGCGCCCTTACAATTTCGCCGATAGTAATATCTTTAGGCGCTCTTGCAAGCGTATATCCACCGTTTGCGCCACGAGTTGCCACGACTATATCCCTGTTAGATAACATTCGCATAATCTTTTCTATATATTTGCCCGATACTGCAATTTGCTTTTCTAATAGGCTTGCGCTAACTAGATTGTCGGGATAATTAACGGCTAATATATGGCACGCCATAAGCCCGTAATGCGTTTTTGAAGATAGTTTCATTTTTTTCCTTTCCTAATTGCAACCAATTTAGTTGCAATTAGTATTATATAACCTATTATGCTACTTGTCAAATAAAATAAACGCCCAAAAGCGATATTTTTCGTGCTTTCGGGCATATTTATTTTTTTGATAATTTTGAACACCGTTTAGGTGCTAACTTAAGAAAGGTCTAGTTGATAAATTCTTTTTTATTGGTTAAATTGAAGTATTTTTTAGTGTCTATCGGTCTAGCGTTTCCGTATAGAATAGAAGTTAGTTTTAGATTTTCGCTTTCCAAAACGGCTATTCTTTCTTTTAAGAAAGCGTTTTCCTTACGAATTTTGCTGGAAATTTTTAAAACTAGGTTATCGATTTCGTTTTTAAGTTTATCGAACTGCTGGCTAGACACAATGCTAGTATTTGGCTTTGCAATAATATCCATTGATATTTCTTGACCTTGCTCTTTAACTTCGGATACTATTTCCGATATAAGTTGTGGCTTGTTTTTTAGGGCGTTTCTATATTTGTTTTGATATCTTAATGCTAATTTTGCATCGCCGTTAGCGAGTATCATTATTTGGCTTCTGACCGACTTGCCGTTTTTCTTTGCGATAAGTATTTGTTTTATTAGTTGCCTTTCTTGGTCGTTGTCAAACTGAATAATCGGGCTGACTTTTAGAACGTTTCCGTCCAAATACTTTTGACAAAAGTCTTTATCGTTTGCGCTTTTCTTTGCCAAAGCATAATATAAATTTCTAACCGTTCCCTTTGCCTTGCCGTTGGTTAGACTATACTCGTTAAAGACGTCGGTTAAAGATTTTGCGCCCCTGTTTTTAATTAGTTGAGCTAAGCCTATCACGTCCTTTTCCTTAAATCCATACATTTTCTCCATAATGCGCTCCTTGTAACTCTTAAATTTGATACTACTTTTATTGACATAAAAAATAAGAATTATACATACATTTTAATAATGTATTATTATTTTTCAGCCGACTATTTATCGGCAATAAAAATTAACGGCATTTTTAAGCGCAAATTAACTAAAGGACAACAGCCTTTTATTTTAACAGACAAGGACTTAGACTCTCTAAATCAAATTTTTGTTGAACTTTGCCCCTTGAACGGGGACGAATACCCTATAAGCTTTATGCTGGACAATGAGTTTTTATCTAATCCTCCAAAGTCGATAATAGTAGTAGACCTTAAAGGTGGATATTTTATAAAATTTCTAAACCTTTCTCGCCTTGCCCCTTTTAGCGTTATCGCTCAGCATAAACTGCCCTATGCTATTGTCACCGTTTTTAAGGAAAACGGGCTTAAAATCTCAATCGAAACGCCTAACGATTTTTACGCTGAAAATTTGAATTTCGATTGTCATGATGCGAAGATTATGGACTTTACGCTAAACGGCAATCAACTAATAGCAATACATTTTAAGGGGGATATAAATAGTTGCCACTGTTATTGCTTAAGCGATAAAATAACAAAGGTATTTTGTCAAGAAGTGCAAAGTTTTTGCACTGATAACGGCTTTTCGACCACTCAAGTTTTTGAAGATATTCGTGGGCATAAGGTCGTTTGCGATTGGCTTTTTGACGACCGAACGATGAAAATAGCAAATAGAAAAATATCTTACGACAAAGATGTTTCAATAGAAAACCTATCCGATAAGATTATCGGGTATGCATTTTTGGAAGAGTTTTTAGTGGGTGGAGAAATTAAAGAATTTTTATGTAAGTCGATGCAAGATAACGCACGCTATTTGAAAGATTATTTTTTAGAATATATTGGCGTTTTCCCACCGCCTTGGTTTAGAGATGCTAATGAAATTGCGCTACTTTATAAGAAAAGTCAAAATACTTATTACTTAAATTATTATCAATTTGAAATAGAAAACAAAAAAATTAAAAATATAAAGCGGTCAAAAAATTGACCGCTTTTTTATACTTGTTTAATAAGTAATTACTAAAACTCAGTTGAATTTAGAATAAAGTCTTATTATTTAACCATTTCAGCCTTAACGATTTTTGCTGCTAATTCGCCGTTTGGAGTAACAGGAACTTGAATTTCAGTCTTGTTAAAGCTTACGTATTGGTCGTCTTCTGCTTCAAATAAGTCTTCAATTTCGCTTTCATCAAAGTCAACGCTCTTTACACAGTGATAAGTTAAATTACCGTATTCACCGGTGTAGTAAACAACGTAAGTTTCATAGTTATCAGCACTAGCAAAGATATTGGTTAATGCAGTGATTGTTTGGTTGTTAGCGTCATCAGCTAAATCGTATTGAGCGAAAATACAGAAATAATCGTTATATGAATCTATTGCTTGGGTTGGGATAAACCAAGTTGCTGAGCCTGATTCCATACCTGCACGACCGGTGTAGCTGTCGTCTTGAGCATACCAACTTCTCCAAAGACCAATCGTACCTTTCTTAGCCGATAACGGAGAGCCACCTTCAGTCTTTTGACCACCGTAAGTAAATTCACCTTCAACCGTTGGCATTTCAGCGTTCTTAACTAAAGAGTTGTTTTCAAACTTGTAGTCGCCGATCATGATTTGGTTAGAATAGTTCTTTAATTTATAGAATACAGTGCCGTCATAATATTTGTCGTTTACGTAAGAAACGATATTGTTAACGGTATCTTCAGCTAAATGACCGTAAAGGTCGATGTTCATAGTATATTCTACTTGATCGTCGTTAGCGTAGTCGTAAACTTCAACCGTTAATTTTAATTTTTGAATATTTGCCGTTGAACAAGCCGTTAAACCTAAAGTACAAGCAAAGGTCATTAGAGTAGCAACGCCAAAAGTTAATACCTTTTTCAATAATTTCATAATATATCTCCAAAATAAAATTTCATTACCTTACTATTTTACTAATTTTTCATATAATTGTCAATAAAAGTTTAGCATTTCCCCCACATAAAACTATAATTTATAAAAATTTTAGTCAAAATTTATTACTCTCGTAATTTTTCCGTCAAAAATCAGTTGGAGTTTATACGCGCATAATTTTAGAAAAACCTTCGAAGTAATAAATAATTAGTTTTAAAGAAGAAGGTTTTATAAAAAAGTAAGAGCGTGTGAATACACACGCTCTTAAACTCTTTTTTTGATTTGACTTTTTGTTTAGAATAGAAATTATTCAGCAACAACAGTACAGCCAACTTCCTTGAATCTAGCGATGATCTTGTCAGCTTCTTCTTTAGTAGCGCTTTCTTTGATAACGCCCTTAGCTTCAACAAGAGCTTTAGCTTCGCCAAGACCTAAAGAAGTGAATTCTCTAACAGCCTTGATAACGTCGATTTTCTTGTCGCCGATTTCTTTGATAGAAACTTTGAATTCAGTCTTTTCTTCAACTGGTGCAGCAGCTGCAGCAGCTGGAGCAGCAGCAACTGCTACTGGAGCAGCAGCGCTAACGCCAAATTCTTCTTCTAAAGCCTTAACTAATTCGTTAAGTTCTAATACTGTCATACCTTTAACTTCTTCTAACATTTTTTGAATGTCTGCCATTTTTTTATCCTCCATTAAATCCTTAATTATATTTTTTTTAGATTTTTAATTTTAATTTTTTTATTTTTAGATATTAGTTTGCCCTATTATTGAGCCTTTTGTTCAGCGATTGCATTAAGCGCAACAACCAAACCACGTGGCATTGCAGTAAGCACACCAACGAAATTTGTAAGTGGTGCTTGCATTGAGCCAAGCATTTTTGCAATAAGTTCTTCTTTTGATGGCATTGCTGCGAGAGCATTAACACCATTAACGTCAACCTTACCGCCATCGACATAAGCGCACTTAACAGTGACTTTGTCTTGATATTTTTTAGCTGCTTCAACGATAACTTTTGATGCTGCAGTTTCATCTGCGCCGAAAGCAACAGAAGTTGGACCGTTTAAATCTGCATCGAAATCAGTGATTCCTAAATCGTTAAAAGCACGACGAATTAAAGTATTTTTCAAAACTTTATATTCAACGTTGTTCTTTCTGAATTCTCTACGAAGTTCAGTATCTTGAGCAACGGTTAAACCGTTAAACTTAACGAAAACAACTGATTTAGCATTTTGAATTTTTTCTTTAATTTCTTCTACAACTACTTTTTTTGCTTCAAAATTTGCCGACATTTAATCGATACCTCCTTATTTTAATGAAAAAGCCCTTATATCCGAAACGAATATAAGGGCATAAAATTAGCCTTAAAAATATTCGCCTCGGTTGGTCTGCCTAAAAAGTTTTAAGCAAGTTAACACCTACTGTCTTGGGCTATTTAATTTTTACTTTGAAATTATAACACTTTAATTTAGGCTTGTCAACTAAATTTTAGCATTGATTTTTACGCCAGGGCCCATTGTGCTTGCAAGAGAAACGCTCTTAACGTATTGACCTTTTGCAGCTGCTGGTTTAGCCTTAACGATAGCTTCCATAAGCGCTTCATAGTTTTCTTTAAGTTTTTCAGCGCCGAAACTCTTCTTACCGATTGCACAGTGAATGATAGCGTTTTTGTCAAGTCTGTATTCAACCTTACCTGCTTTGGTATCTTTGATTGCCTTAACAACGTCCATTGTTACAGTACCTGATTTTGGGTTTGGCATTAAGCCCTTAGGACCTAAAACCTTACCGATACGACCAACTAAGCCCATCATGTCTGGGGTTGTGATAATTACGTCGTAATCGAACCAGTTTTCAGTTTGAATCTTTTGAACCATTTCTTCAGCGCCGACAAAATCTGCACCAGCTTCTTTAGCTTGGTCAGCCTTTTCACCTTTAGCAAGAACTAATACTCTTACGTTCTTACCAGTTCCGTTAGGAAGAACTAAAACGCCTCTAACTTGTTGGTCAGCTTGTTTAGGGTCAACGCCTAAACGAACGTGAAGTTCAACAGTTTCGTCAAATTTAGCCTTTGCTGTATCAAGAACTAACTTTATTGCTTCATCAGCTTCATAAAGCTTAGCGCTTTCAATAGTTTTAATGCTATCTATATATTTTTTTCCGTGTTTCATATTTACTTTACCTCCTGTGGTACATTCGAGCGACCTTGCTCTCCCACCTTTACTTTATTAATCTACGACTTCTACGCCCATACTTCTAGCAGTACCGCTGATCATGCTCATTGCACTTTCTAAGGTATTTGCATTTAAATCAGGCATCTTAAGTTTTGCTATTTCTTCAACTTGAGCCTTGGTTATCTTTGCAACCTTGTTCTTGTTTGGTGCTGCGCTCGCACTTTCGATACCACAAGCCTTCTTAATTAGAACAGGTGCTGGTGGCGTCTTTAACACGAACGTGAATGATCTGTCTTGATAAATGGTCATTACAACTGGGATTATCAAGCCTGCTTGGTCTTGTGTCTTTGCGTTGAATTCCTTAGTAAAGCCTGGAATATTGATACCGTGAGGACCTAAGGTTGAACCAACCGGTGGACCTGGTGTTGCTTTACCCGCAGGAAGTTGAAGTTTAACGATTGCCGTTACTTTCTTTGCCATAATTGTTTCCTCCATTTGGTGGTATTATCGTCGTGCCAGTGTATAGATTTAACACAACTCCCACTTTATTACAACGGCTTTTGCCGATTGCATGCTTTTGTATTTTTGTATTTGTATATTATATAATGTTTATATTACCGAATAAAATTATTCTTCGGTTTGAACGTTTACTTTCTTCACTTGAACGAAACCTAGTTCAACGTCGGTTTTTCTTCCGAACATTTCAACGTTAACCATAACCTTTTGGGTTGCGTCTATAATGCTAGTCACAACGCCACAGAAAGATTCTAGTGGACCTGAAACCACTTGAACGGTGTCGCCTACTACGAAGTCGATTTCAACTGCTCTTTCTTCTAAGCCCATTCTTGCAACTTCTTCATCGGTTAAAGGAAGTGGTCTACCTTGTGGACCAACGAAACCCGTAACGCCCCTAGTGTTAGTCACTAGATACCAAATGTCGTTTGAATAGATCATTTTCAAGAAAACGTAGCAAGGGAATTTTTTTCTTTCAACGATTTTCTTTTTACCGTTAGCCTTTTCTTCTAAAGTTTCTTCGGTAGGAATCTTGATTTCAAAAATATTCTCTTGCAAGTTGTTGTTTTCAATCAACTTTTCAAGGCTATCTTTAACCATAGCCTCGTAACTAGAATAAGTATGGATTACGTACCATCTTGCTTGTTCTGCCATTATTCTAAACCTCTTAGCTCTTCCACGTTAAGCTCAATAATTCAAGTAGCCCTGCGTCGAAAGCAAAAATAACGATTAAGAAGATAACGACTACTGCTAGTACAACGCCCGTTTGTTTAACGACCTTGCCAAAAGTAGGCCAAGAAACTTTTTTCAATTCAGAAAAAATATCTTTCGCCTTTTCACCCATTCTCTTAAAGATACTTGGTTTTTTGTTTTTCTTCTTATCTTTTTTTACTTCTTTTTGTTTAACAGGCGCTTGCGCTTGTACGAAATCGCCCTTAACTTCGGTTTTGTCTTTCTTCATGACTTCTACCCCTTCATTTTCTAGCCTTTTAAAATAGGCCGGTAAGCGAATATAAAATAATTACTTCGCTTCTTTGTGAGCAGTATGCTTTTTGCAGAATTTGCAGTATTTGTTCATTTCTAATCTTTCTGCATCGTTCTTCTTATTTTTGAACGTATCATAGTTTCTTTGCTTACATTCCGTGCAAGCTAGAGTTATCTTTTGTCTTGCGCCTTTTGCTGCCATAATGCACCTTCCGAACATCAAAAAATTAACACCCCGAATCCGAGATGCTAATTGATTTTACCAAAATTATAAATATATGTCAAGTTTTTTTGCGGTTTTTTTAAACTTTTTAAATATTTTACCCCATTTTTTAACCGTTTGTCTATATTTTGACAGTATTCTAATTTTTGGCACTATATATTGATTTGTTTTTTATCTATCAAGGCAGATTTTCGGCTATCGAAGAGTAGATATTTGCGCCTTCTATCATATTTTCTATCGAGTTTTGGTTTAAGGTCGCTATTTTTTTATTGTTATCGAAAACTAGAACTTGGTTTACAGCCCTTTCGTCGAGAATAGATATCAATCTTTTTATTTTCATATCCTTATGCACGGCAAAAGTTTTAACGATAGTTCCCCTTTTCAAGTTTTGCTCGTCCATAACGCCAAAAATCTTAATATACTTATTTTCCTTTTCCCTACTTATTGCGCCGAAAAACACGAACGAGCAAAAAAAGAGTAGCGAAAGGTTAATGCTTCCATTTATTGCAACCAAAACGAATAGCCCTAAAAGTATTATAGCAAAAACACAGCCTATCCACCTACTAATTTTATAAGCTTTTTCATATCCCCATTTTATACCTAAACTTGCAAACACCACCCTTCCACCGTCTAGTGGATACACGGGCAATAGGTTTATTATAGCCATAGACAAATTTGCGCCCACGATGACGTCGGTAAAGGCGTAGCACTCGGGATATATCCACCACATAGCTACGAAAAATAGGCTTACGCCTAAGTTTAGAATTGGTCCTGCAAGTGCAATTTTCACTTCGTCTATAAACTTTAAGCCGTCGGTACTGCCCGAAACGACTGCGCCAAAGGGCATAAGCTTAATTTTGTTAAGCCTATACCCCAACCCCGAAGCCACGAAAGAGTGACCTAGTTCGTGAATGACTGCAGTGGCTGTACATATGACGAATAGAAAAATTCCACCCGTTAAAGCATAGTACAAGCCAAGTAAATAAAACAATGGATGAATTGATAAATTTATACCGCCCATTTAACCGTACCGTTATCTATTTGATAATCGGTTATAATACTACCGTCGCTATCGGCAAAACATAACTTTGCGCCGTTGGCTTCTAAATGCCCAACGGGGATTGTTTTATAAACGCTTTGACCTTGTTCGACGAATACGTGCTCTATCCCCGAAATTATGCTCTTAAAATTTTCGCTATGCATAATTTCTACGTCGTAATAGCCTTCTTGACTTTTGGTTACGCTAACCACCTTGCCGTCGCAAGGTGCGTAAACACTGCCTTCGCCTGCAAAACTAATATAGCCGTCGTCTAAGGTTAAGTCTTGATTGTTTCCCATACTGATTATTGGCGTAAATTGAGAATATACACGGTTATCCACTTCTACTTGTTGTTCTGAAGAAAATATGTTTCTCAAAAACACGTTTATTCCACTGTCCACAAAGATAGCGTTGGTAAGTAAAATTGTGGCGATTAGCAAGCCTATCACTGCAAGCTGCACGCCTATCGCAGTGATTTTGAAAGTCTTTTTATTCGTTTCTGTATGCTCGCTTTGATTGCTTACGCTAGCAGTGACCGTTCTATCAAACGCTTGGTCTTGCTCTTGACCTAATATCGTTTGTTGGTCAATATCTTGGCTTTCTTCTAAAAGCCCGTTATCGTCTTGATCTAACTGTTCTTGTTCGTAATCGGACGAATAAAGTGGCTGTTCAGGTTGATTATTGACCATGTCTAATAATTGGTTTTTGACCTGTTCTTCGGTCGGTTTTTTCTTTTTAATAAGTCTTTTTTTCTTACTGCTAACCTTTGTAACGTTGCAAGTGTTAACGGGCATTTCTAGCATTGTGGCGTATTGTAATTTTTCGTTCATTTAGTCTTTCTCCTTTTCAGTTTATAAAACTATATGAGCAAAAAAGTTGATATATGACAAAAATACCACAAGGATTTTTAAGTCCTTATGGTATTTTAAATTGTTTTTTTGTCGAACTATTAAAATTTACTTGCAATATAGTATATTGCTAAAAAGTTTATGCAAAAACTAAAGGCTATTATCACCTATTTAATTTCAAAAAGTTTGTTTATAAGTTTATACCCTTCTTCCACGAAAACGCCCGTATTTTTTGCGCTTTCTTCGTCGTAACTATTTTCCCCTACAACTTGCTTTTTGTTAGAATAGATTAGGTAAGGTACGGGGTCCGAACAGTGAGTCATGATAGATAGTGGGGTTGGGTGATCAGGGCAAATTAGCACTGCAAAATCTTCGCCCGATTGCTTTAAGCCTTCAACTACCGGTTCAACAACCAACTTATCAATTTGCTCGATAGAGAAAATTTTATTTTTGGTATCGCCGTGATGTCCACACTCGTCGGGTGCTTCCATGTGTAAATACACGAAGTCCAAGCCGTCTTTTAGGTTGTCTAGACACGCCCTTGCCTTGCCCGAAAAGTTAGTATCGTAATTACCCGTTGCGCCTTCCACTTCGATAACTCGCATTTTAGCAAGTTTGCCTATGCCTTTAAGTAGGTCGACTGCCGAGATAATTCCACCGTCAAGCCCGAACTTATCCTTAAAACTTTGTAAGTTAGGCTTTGTTCCGTCCCCCCAAAACCACAACGAGTTAGCAGGGTTCTTTCCTTCCTTTATTCGTTTTAGGTTTATCGGGTGGTCTTTTAGTAGCTCGTAAGATTTTTCCATTAAAGATAGAAGTTTCTTACCTTCTTCGCTCTTTGGCAAGTGGTCTTTTACAGGCTTACCCGTAATATCGTGTGGTGGGGTTAAATCGCCTATCAAACTGCCGTTATCGATAACCAAACAATGCCTATAACTTATGCCTGCGTATAGCGAATATTTTTGGTCGTTAAGTTTTTCAGCCAAAAACTTGATTAAAACTCTTGCCTCTTCGGTAGAAATTTCGCCAGCGCTGTAATCTATCATGGTTTTATCTTGATACTCGCACTCATTAGATACGGTAACGAGATTTGCTCTTGCCGTAACGTCGGTATCTTTTAGGTCAATACCGATAGACGCCGCCTCTAATGGCGAACGCCCCGTATAGCAATCGTGTGGGTCGTAACCCAAAACCGAAAGGTTAGCAACGTCGCTACCAGGTTTCATGCCACAAGGCACAGTTCTAGCAAGACCTAGTTCACTATTCTTTGCTAGACCGTCTATGTACGGCTTATTAGCCACCATTAACGGCGTTTTATTATCCAAAAATTGTTGGCGATAGTCTGCCATACCATCGCCTAGTATAACTACGTATTTCATAATGCACCCCAATCGATAGGAGATTTACCTACCTTTAATAAGTATTCGTTAGTCTTGATAAAATGCCCGCACCCAAAAAAGCCGTTGTACGCCGACAATGGACTAGGATGCGCACATTCTAAGATTAAATGTTTTTTTGCGTTTATAAGTTGTTTTTTGCTTCGTGCGTTCGCACCCCAAAGCAAGAACACTACGCCCTCTTTTTTGTCGGATATGGTTTTTATGACGCCGTCGGTAAACTGTTCCCACCCCTTGCCTTTATGCGAGTTGGCTTGATGTTCACGAACGGTTAGAACCGTGTTCAATAACAGTACGCCTTGCTTTGCCCAACCGGTTAAATCGCCACTTTCGTTTATAGGGATTTGAAGTTCAGCGTTTAGTTCCTTGAACATGTTGACTAATGACGGTGGTTTATCAACGCCCTTTGGCACCGAAAAGGAAAGCCCCATCGCCTGACCTTGATTGTGATATGGGTCTTGACCTAATAGCACGACTTTAACCTCGCTAAACGCCGTTATTTTCATACTGTTAAATATGTCGAACATGGACGGATAAATAGTTCTAGTCGAATATTCGCTCTTCAAAAACTCCCTTAGAGCCAAATATTCAGGACTAGCAAACTGCTCTTTTAATATCTCGTCCCACTCTTCGGTTATCTTTACCATATACTGTTCCTTTGGTTTTTTATCGTGCTCTTATTTTATCATATTTTTATTGACAAAAGCAATATAATTTTATATACTATTTTCAAATTATTATTTTAAGATTTTATCACTTAAGTACATAAAGTCTTGACCAAAAGGTTTTTATGACGATAATAGACGTTATTTTAACGGCGCTAGCGCTATCTATGGACGCTTGCGCTCTGACAATTTCTAACTGTACTGTGTACAAATGCGACCTTAACGGTAAAAAAGAATGGTCTATGCCCCTTGCTTTCGGCGTATTCCAAGGCGTTATGCCTCTTCTAGGCTTTATTTTTGCTAAGGCGTTCAATTCTTTAATTAGTTTAGATAAGATTGCAGGTTTTTTAACGGCTATAATCTTTTTCTTTCTAGCAAGTAAAATCATAATCGATATAATAAAGGATAAAAATCAACAGTTTTGTCCTATCAAAGATGAAAATAGCGCAAAAAAAAGCAAATTCACTCTTTCTGTGCTTTTGCTCCAAGCCGTTGCAACTAGTATAGACGCTCTAGCCATCGGCGTTACCTTCATCAATCTAAAAATGAACGTGATATTAGCAGTATTAATAATTGCGCTAATCACTGCGATATTAGTATCTATTGCACTTCTTTTTGGCAAGAAACTCGGCAAACTATTCGGCTCTTACGCCGAATGGATAGGCGCAATCATATTATTTATTCTCGCCGCCAAATCCCTAATCCAAGCCATATTAGAAGTGGTGTAAATATAATAAAATTAAAATTAAAAAAGGCATAATGTGACAAATGACAAAATTAAAAGCCCGAAGTAAGGTCTCTTCTATTAGGGATTTTTAGTTCATAACAAAAGTATAGCCCACTATACTTCGCAAAAAGCGAAATATGGTGGGCTTTTCTTATCCACAAAAGATTAAGTTTAATAAGTTTAGCCGAGCGTAGCTAACGCCAACGACTTTAGTCGTTTTATTTTTGGCCTTGTGGCTAAAAGTTGTATTGCTTGTTTTACAAGCAGTTATATTTTGGCTAGCCAAAGTTATATTAAATAAATCCTTAACTCGCCGTCAGGCGAATATAACTGCCGAAAGGCAATATCACTCGTCGTTAGACGAATATCACAAATCCGTAAGGATTTATTTAGTTGTCGCAATTCCCTAAGGGAAGAGCGACTATCGGGCTTTTTTCTTTATACGGTTATTGAGTTTTTAATAAAGGATAAGGCGGTTTTTTCTAGCCTGCTTACTTGCGCTTGAGAAATGCCTATTTCGGTCGATATTTCGGTTTGAGTCTTACCTTCAAAGTAGCGTAAATAAATGATTTTCTTCTCCCTTTCTCCAAGAACGTTTATAGCGCTATCTATCGCAACCTTTTCCGTCCAGTTTTCGTCCGTACATTTTTCGTCGCCTATTTGGTCGACCAAAAGCAGTTCGTCCCCGTTCTTGTTGTACACGGGGTCGTAAAGGGACACAGTGTCCGAAATTGCATCTAGTGCGTAAACCACTTCGCTGACGGCCACGTTCATCTCGCTTGCGATATTTTCTAGACTAGCGTCTTTGTCTTGTCTTTCTAGTTCGCCACGAGTTTTAAGCACTTGGTAGGCAGTATCTCTAATTGATCTAGAAATACGCATAGAGTTTCCGTCACGGAGTAATCTTTTGATTTCGCCGATTATCATTGGCACGATATAAGTGCTTGGGGAAACGTCAAAGGCAAGATTAAAATTATCTATCGCTTTAATTAGCCCTATAACCCCTGCTTGAAACATATCGTCAGCGCTTACTTTTGCCGTATTAAATCTACGCATAACTGATAACACTAACCGCATATTGCAAACGATAAGTTCTTCTCTAACACTCGTATCGCCATTAGCAAGTCTAACGAAATACTCTCGACACTGTTTATCGTTGATTTTAGGCAATCTAGAAGTATCGATACCACAAATTATAACTTTTTTCATAATACCCCCTATGTAAGAAAAAAGGGATATCATCTAGTATTGCTAATACGAAAATTTTTATACTAAAATGCAAAAATATCCACCCATTAAAGAGTGGATATCTTGTTATAATTTTAATATTCTTTCCAAGACTTGGATAGAGTTATACCTAAAACTTCTCTTGTTGTCAAACTGAAGTAACCATCAGTACATTGAACTATCGTGCCTGTTTTAAGACCATTATCCCAGTCTTTATGTTTTTCAATAGCTTTCCATTCTGCCTTAGTTCCGTTAAACTCAATGGTAATAACCTTCTTGTCGTCACCATAGTTACGAGAGAAAGTGTTTTTACCAATATACTTAAGCGTGCTAGGAAGTTTAACTAATTTCAAGCTTGGCGTATATGCTAATGCATTCGTATTTACTTTGTCATCGCCCTCAATTTGAAGATTTTCAACACCCTCTTCAATAATAATAGTAGTTACGTTAGATGCATAGTTATTCCAATCACTTGCCCCTTCGGTGTTTGCAACTCTGATAACAGTCTTAACAGGAACACCACCAACGTTACCAGGAATTATTACCGTTTCAGGGAGAGAATCAACTGCTTCTACTTGATAGTAATCAACTATACCATCGTCTGGCTGTTCGTAAACAGGAACGAGATTTAGAACGCCGTTATAAGCATAAATTGCTTTAACAGTTATATCCTCTTTTACGTTTTTAATTTCGTAATCGCTCCAAGAAACCTTCATATCACTTTGTTTTGCTTCTGCATTTAAGTCAGCCAAAATCTGATCAACGGTGGCTTGACCTTGTGGAGAAAGCGAAGTTGAAGAACTTGTAATTTGTTCTTGATATAAGACGTTTCCTTGCGCATCGGCAAAGATAATTAAGTATATCTTATCCCAAGATGCTGATAAGGTGTAATTATGAGTGTTATTTGCAGGTATTGTATTAACAACAACTGCGTTTGCATTTATCCAACCGGCAAAAGACACCCCTGATTGAGTAGGCTTTTCTGCTATAACGCTATAAGTACTTTGATTATCCGTAATATGTTCAACTGCAAAAGTTTGGTTATTATGCAAGTAGGTAACCGTATATATAACTGGTTTAAAGGTGTAATCAACTAGAATTTCGCCTGCCGAAATATCACCTGTTAAAGTATAAGTAATATAAAAAACAAAATCTTCATTAGGCGCAATTTTAGTACCTCTATGCGCATTTGCCGAAAGGTTGGTATTTATTAAATTTGAGCCTTGCTCATCTAATGATACCGATATTGATATCTTGTTCAAATTTTCATATATGCCAGAATTATAATCAGTACCTGCATACACGAAAGAATCGGTCTTTGAATAGTTGTGTGCGTCTATTTTATAAACGATTTTTTGACCTGCGCTTCCCGTTATTGTAGAACGAACTTCAGTTGGTTGAATATAGTTGCTACTTTGGCTTGTGACAGTGCTTGAAACATGTGTAATCTTAGTTATAACCACTTCGGAATGATAACTAAACTCGTTAATTTGCACGCCAACAGAAACGTTTTTATCTTGAACATCGTCTAAACAATACGTCCAAGTTGCGTATACCCCAGGAATAGTCACAAAGGCTAGCAATAAACCAAGTAAAAGAAGTTTTACGCTAGTTTTCATTAGAGTCTCCCCCTTCTTGTTCAGATAGGGTGCTAACCGAAATAGTTTGCTCAGTTTGTTCAGTTTTTTCAATTTCTTGCTCTTTTAACTCTTTTGAACTTTCCAATTTAGAATGAATAGTTTGTTCTATGCTTTCTATTTCTTCTTGGTCTAAACTGTCAGAATGGACAATTTCAATAGAGTTTTCAGTTTGTTCTTGGTTTGGAGCATCGCCCGAAGCAACTTCATCACAACCAATAATTGCAAGTCTTTCTTTCTTAATTTTAAGAAGTTTGTTATCTACGATAGGGCTGGTAATAACGGTAACTGCAACTAAAATCATACATAACCAACCAGCTGGAGACTGCATAAACAACACGAAAGAACCTATAAACGGCACTTTCTCGCCCCTATAAATGCCTTTCATTTGTTCGTATCTAACAGGGAAACGGTCAGGCGACTCAACGGCATCACCTTGCAACAAAAACCATCTTTCGTTAGAGTGTTCGCCATTTGGCTCTTCTATTTTTACTATTCTATGAACAACCAAAACGTCATCTACTTCATAAACGACGACATCGTAAAGTTTTAAGTCTTCTTCCTTAGGCAATTTATAAGTTAAAATAAGGTCAAATGCTTGAATTTGATTATCTAAGTTATTATCAAACAAATATTCATTTTTATAATTCTTTTTTGCCATAGAAGTTGTTTTTACAACTCTATAAGTAGGAACGTTATCGAAATAAGTATTTTGAGTACAACTCATATAAAGAGAACTTGAAAAAGCAAAAACAAAAATGGCAACCATAATAAACGTCAAAGTATAGTCTATCACTTTGCCGAATTTGGATTGCTTTTTAAGTTTTGATTTTTCATATTCTGCTATAAGTTTTTCGTCATCAGCACCAACTTTAATAAGTCTTGATTGTAATTTAAAAATCATTACAATACAAAAAGAAGAAAGTCCCGTGAGCAAAACGAAAACTATAAGACATAATATAAAAGTATATATCTCAAAATGTGTCATTTGTTGTCCTTTTTAAAAAACGCATAAATCAGCCGTGTTATAATTCACGGCTGATTTTAAATTATAATACTTATGTTTAGTTTACAGTTCCATCAGTTACTTTTATAACGATGTTTCCGATAAGACCTTCTTTAACCCCATTGACTTCCTTTATACCACCAAAGATATCGTGTTCTTCTTTAGTATCAAGAATAAATGGATTTGTGCCGTTTTCATCATTCAACTTAATCATATCTCTTAATTGAGTTTCGTTAAGTTCATAAGTGAAATATTTGCCGTATGCCGTTGCATTAGAAGTTATATCGTTATCGTTTTCGTCAAACTTTGTCCAAGTAATGGTAGGGTCGGTGTCTTTTATTTCGCCATTAGAAGGATTAGAGAACCAGAAAATATCCTTTGGTGCAGCAGTTTGACTGTAATTACCATTTGCATCTACTCTATATTGCATAGCAGTTGTTGTTGTAAAATATAATTCTGATTTTACTGCGCCTTGCTTAACTTCTCTTGGAGCACCGTCTGAAGGTATAAAAGTAACTTTTACGTAAATAGGATTAGAGTTATTGCTTTCAAACTTTAATTCTGCTACGTGGTCAGTACCAGCCTTTTGATCTACAAGAAGAACTAAGTTAGATTCAATTTTATAGATACCGTTGGCGTCCTTAATTTCCGTATCAGCAATCGTTACTTTTGCTTCATAAAGAACGTCTGCGATATCATTAGTTCCTGAATAGGTCCAAGCAGCGTAAACGCCACCGATCGTTAGGCACATAAATAATGCCATAAGTAAACTTAATTTTTTCATAATTTGTTTTCTCCTTTATTTATAAATATACACATATTATAACGCCCTATTATGCTGTTGTCAACCTTTTTTTGAGAATATTTTAAATATATCTATTACAAAGTATATAAAAACACCCTGCAAAAAAATGCAGGGTGTCAAAAATTTAATTTTTATAACTTTCTATAATTTTTTAAGCAATTGGTAAATAGTCGCCTAAAATTACAGCAAAGTATGGTGCGTTAGGAATACCTAATGAAGCAGCGCTCATAAGAACACCTATCATATCAGAAGAACTAGTTGCAAAAGTATTGTAAGGGTCTTGTGTACCGTCGTAGTTAGCAAACAATAAGCCATTTGGCACCACTG
>SVHP01000004.1 GCA_015055735.1 Clostridiales bacterium
TCACTTCTGTCGGTGGTGACACCGATCAAGGTGGTGACAATGAGCAGGGCGGTAGCGAAAGTATTGATGATTATATAATCTTCATTTCTGTTGTTGATTACACCAATGGAAATCAAACGCTTTACCCGACCAAAAATCCCGATAATTCAAACGAGGTTTACATCAGAGTGGAAACAATTGCAGCGAACAGCTATCTGTCCGTAAGTGCAATGTCCAAAGCAGATTACTCCTCTACTACCTATGGCACGCTTACGGAAACCGATGCGTCGGTAGCGACTAATCTTACCGCAGACATGATTTGCGTAAAGGTAGCCGGACCAATTGAAGTTTATTTCAACTTTGAAACAAAAACTGTAAAAATCGTTGCTGTAAGCTAACAACACATTAATAAAATTCACATAAGCATTAAAAGTCAAAACCACCAGTGAACTGGTGGTTTTGACTTGCTTTGTAAACTGAAAAAGAGTATAATGTGATATGAAAGAAATCATATAAATTTAATAAAGGAAATTATTATGCAAGCGTTAAAGGTAGGTTATTCAAAAATAAATATTACCCCACCTATGGGAATAGGCATTATGGGATATTTTATCCCTAGACAAGCAGACGGCGTTTTAGACCATTTAGAAGCCGTTGCAGTTGCCGTAAATCACGGCGATACTACGGCTCTTTTAGTGACCGTCGATAACTGTGGTATAGTTCAAGAAGTTTCAAAATATTATCGTGAATACATAACTGAAAAAACGGGTGTTCCTTGTGAAAATATCTTTATTCAAGCAACGCATACGCATACCGGTCCGTTCGTTGCACTCGATAGTAAAGACGAGTTGATAAGTAGATATTCGGAAGACTTAAAATATAAACTTGCCGACGTTTGCGCATTTGCTCTTGCCGACTTAAAGCCTGCAAAAATGGGTATTGCAAACAGTAAAGCCGATAAAATTTCTTTCATAAGACGATATCGTATGAAAGACGGAAGCGCCCAAACGAATCCAGGCTTAAATAATCCCGACGTGGTTGCCCCTATTGGAAATATAGATAACACGGTTGGCGTTATTAGATTTGATAGGGAAAACGCAACTTCTGTCGTAATGATTCATTTTGCAAACCACCCCGACTGTATCGGTGGCAACAAGATTTCGGCTGACTGGCCAGGTTTAACTAGAAGAATTTTCAAAAATGCAGTGGATAACACCGAATGTATAGTGTTTAACGGCGCGCAAGGTGACGTAAATCATATTAATCCAAATCCAAAAGACGGCGATCTCAACGGAATGAAGGTGGATTTCGACGGTGTGGTTAGGGGATATCAACACGCAATACATTTAGGTCGAGTATTAACGGGCTCTGCTATGCAAGTTTACGATAAGGTCGAATACGTTGACGTGGATAAGATTTTTTGTGTTCAAAAGGTCATCTCTCTAGCATCTAATATGCCTGATGACGAAGAGAAATTAAAGGTTGCTCACGAGTACGTGCAACTACATAATTCAGGTAGGGACGATTTAATCCCATATAAGGATATGATGCTAACTACGGTAGTAGCAGAGTCGCTTCGTATGGTAAGATTAGAAAACGGACCAAAAGAATTTACTATGCCTTTATCAATGATAGTTATAGGGGAAGTGGCAATTTTTGGTATTCCAGGCGAGCCGTTTACCGAGGTTGGTAGAATGATGAGAGAAGATAGTGGATATAAAATGGTGTGGTCGTGTTGCGACGCTAACGGCAAGGAAGGGTATTTTCCTACTATGGACGCATATCTAGAAGGTGGTTACGAAGCGCGTACTTCTAATTTTAAGGCAGGCGTAGCTGAAAAAATAGTTGAAGAAGGTAAAAATATATTGAAGGAAATTAAGGGATAAAAATGGACGCATTTATACCTATGTTAAAAAACACTTTGCTTTTCGTTGCTCTTGCAATACCTGGGTATCTTTTGGTTAAGATAAAATTACTCAAACAGCAAGACTCGGCAGTGTTATCTAATTTATTGACCTATATCGGTTTGCCGTTTATGATTTTTTCGGGGACGATAGGCGTTTCTTTTAACGCTGATACCTTGACTAATATATGGATTAGCGCAGTATTTGCTATTGTCGTTACGGTTGCCTTTTTCTTTTTAACAAATCTTTTTTATTGTAAAATTAAAGCCAAAGACGGTGAAGATAGTCTTTCGTTAGAAAAAAGAAAAGGAATGTTAAGATTTTGCACCCTCTTATCAAATAACGGATTTTTAGGGCTACCTTTGGCTGCCGCAGTTTTTGATAATAATACATTTACTTGCGTTGTAATTTTTAATATAGTGACTAATATGTTTATTTATACGTTAGGAGTGTATCTTGCATCTTGCGACAGAAAAACGGTTAGTTTTAAGAAAATTATATATAATCCCGTGTTAATCGCTTTCGTTTTGGGTGTAGTATGTAATCTTTTAGGAGTAAAGAAAATTGTGCCTGAAATAGTTAGTTTTTCCGATCATTTTAAGAACTTAGTAACACCACTTGCTATGTTGGTATTAGGAATGAAAATGGGGAACATTAAGTTTTCAGTGCTATTTAAGTATGCTCAATTATATATAGTTTCGATTTACAAGTTAATAGTTATGCCGGTGGTCGCAACGGCTGTTGCTTTTTGTTTTTATAGGCTTGGGTACGTGGGATTTGATATAGTGAACGCCGTATTTATCGCCTTCGCTATGCCGACAGCAGGGCTTGCGCCTGTGTTTGCCGATAAATTTAAGTCGGATATAGACTGCGCAACTATTTGTACTTTAGGCACTACCATATTCTCAATAATAACAATTCCAATGTTATACTTATTGCTTTGCTCAATAATTTAGCAAAATATCGCTATGTTTTTACTCGCCAAAATGGTTAATAAAAAAAATTGTCAAATCTTAAAAAAATTTTAAAAAATAGCCAAAAAGTAATTGACAATATTCTTTTTTTTAGATATAATACATTAGCATTTGTCGATAGATGAGTTTGGCGAGTGAGTTATGGCGGCGTAGCTTAGTTGGTTAGAGCGGCCGGTTCATACCCGGCAGGTCGTTGGTTCGAATCTGACCGCCGCTACCAGTATAAAAACGGCGTGTAGCGTCGGTTCAACATATAAAGGCAAGAAATTGCCGAAAATAAAGGCCCCTTGGTCAAGCGGTTAAGACACCACCCTTTCACGGTGGTAACATGGGTTCGATTCCCGTAGGGGTCACCAAACGAAAAGAGATAGGTTTTTCCTATCTCTTTTTGTTTGTGCTATCCTAAAGGATAGCAGAACCCATAGGGTTCGGCTTTGCCATCGCAGTGAAACGGAGATGCTTCCCGTAGGGGTCACCAAACAAAACCTAAATCGAAACGAAATTCGGTTTAGGTTTTTTATTTGTTAAGAATATATTTTTAACTTCGTTGAAATAGTTTTTAAGTTTGACGGCTATAATAACGAATCATGCATTGTGTTGTTATTTAATTTAACTCAAATTAAAAAAAGTAAATTTTTGTTTAAAAAATGGGATTGAAATATCATAATAAACAATATATAATATAAATATTAAAATAAATTTTGTAAAAGGAGACTTTTATGAGAAAATTTAAAGGATTAACAGTATTTCTTTTATGTGCAGTTATGGTGTTTTCTAGCGTTGCATGTGCATATTTTGGTTCTAATGATAGCAATACGGATACGCACCAACATAAAGTTATTAAACGTTCTGGTGTAGAGGCAACGTGTATTGAAGATGGAAAGTTAACGTATTACGAATGTGTAACCTGTAAGAAACTTTTTGCTGACAAAGCTTGCACTACAGAAATTAAGGATTCCGACATTCCTTTAGGAAAAACGTCACATCAATTAACACATGTTCCTGAAGTTGAAGCTACCAAAGACAAAAATGGTAATATAGAATATTGGGAGTGTAAAGTATGTGGAAAATTCTTTGCTGATAGTGCTGCTGAGAACGAAATTAGTAAAGATATGGTTACAACCGTTAATGGCATAGATTTCGTTGTAACCGTTGAAAGTGCTAAAGAACCTGTAATATTACAACTTGCAGACCCACAAATAATAGACTCTTCAACAAAAAGAAGTGACGTAAGTTTAAGTGATGATGCAATTGCATACTGGAATAAAGATAGTAGAGATGAACTTGCTTATGATTTAATGACCGAAGTTATTGAAGCGTCTAATCCGGATTTAATTTTAGTATCGGGCGATAACGTTTATGGTAAGTATGATGACGACGGTCACTTACATGAAGAGTTTGTAGCATTTATGGAAGAATTTAAAATTCCTTGGGCGCCAATTATGGGCAACCACGATATAGAAACTGCAAAAGGTGCAGATTGGATTTGTGACTTGTATGAAGGAGCACCAAACTGCTTGTTTAAGCAAAACACTCTTAGCGGTCACGGAAATTATACTATAGGTATAGAACAAGGTGGTGAAATAAAGAGAGTTATCTTTAACATGGATACAAACGGTTGTACTGGTGCAAGTCAAGCATCGTTAGATAATCCACAAACAATCTCTTATGAAAATAACACCTATGGTGTTAGATATGGCGCTTATGGTTTACAAAAAGACCAAATTAGTTGGTTTGAAAAAGCTGCTGACGATATTAAGAATGACTACCCTAATGCTAAATTAAGTTTGCATATACACGTTCCAATGAATAAAGTATATACTGCTATTAACGATGCTTATAAGGCAAAAGTTGGTTTAGACCCAGTAGCTAGAATGTACCACGCTTTTAACAATATAACTGCAAACGGTAGATTTTTAGCGCCTGAAAGAGTAAAAGGTCATACTGAAGGTGATTTTGGTATGGTTTATACTTTGTATCCTAATACCTTTATAGAATGTTGGGATACCGAAACAACTAACGGTACAGGCAACCAAGACCAAACTTATAATAGAATTAAAGCAAAGGGTGTAGACTCTATCTTCCTTGGACACATGCACTCTAACTCTATAAGTATAGTTTATGACGGTGTTAGATTCCAGTTTGGTCAAAAATGTACTTTATTTGACTCTGTTCAAAGAATTGATTCTACTGGTAAAATGTCTGACGTAGCAGGTGCTTATGCGCTTAATAGTGGTGAAACTGCACTTGTTGGTGGAACGGTAATGAAGTTGGATAAGGATACCGGTGCAATCATTGATGCTTATATTGAATACAATACTGGCTATGGTAAAGAAATCAACTGGAGCCAATATTATAATACAATAGGTTAATAAGCATTAAAATAATAATTACTATAACAAATAAACGCAGCGGGGAAAACCCCGCTGTGTTTTTCAAAAGGGAAATTATGGAAAAGATTTTATTTGATAAATTAGGCGTGCTTATATCGACCACAGGCACGGTGTATAACGTAAAAACTATTAAAAAATTTATTGATTACGTGTCGCAACTCGGATACAATACTTGTTATTTGGAAATTACTGCAGGATACGAAATAGAAGAAGAACCGATGTTTGCTTACCTTAGGGGAAAATATAATAAACAAGAATTAAAAGAAATAGATACTTATGCAAAGTCCAAAGGCATAACGGTTATTCCTACCGTACAAACGCTTGCTCATTTAGGATTTCTTTTTAGATGGCCTCAATTTATAAAATATAGAGATATTGATGAAATTTTACGTGTCGGTGAGCCTAAAGTTTACGAACTGATAGAAAAAATTATAAGCACTATGGCTGAATGTTTTTCATCAAAAATTTTACACTTGGGTCTTGATGAAGCGTGGAATTTGGGTAGGGGAACTTATCGTGACGTAAATGGCGCTAGGGATTGGATAGACATAATGAAAGACCATATGAATAAGTTGCTTGAAATTTGTGATAAATATGGTGTAACGCCTGAAATGTGGGGTGATATGTATATTCGTATGGCTTATGGCGCATATGAAAATGGACCTATGACCATAGACAAGTCAGATGAAGTAAAGGCAAGTATAACTTCTAATATGAAAATTCACTATTGGGATTATTACAGTTTAGAAAAAGAACATTACTGCGATTTCATTGATAAATTTAAGAAAATAACCGATAACATAGTATTTGATGGTGGTGTTTGGAACTATATTGGTTTTGTGCCTGATAATACTTACAGTATCAAGGCGACAAAAGCAGCGTTTGAAGCTTGTATAGAAAAGGGTATTAAAGACGTCGTTATAACAACGTGGGGTGGAGATACCGTTCAAGAAACGTCGCTTTGGTCAACTATGCCAACTTTGGTTGCTGCGGCTGAATTTGCACGTGGAAACTATGATATGGATAGCATAAAAGCAAAGTTTAAAGACGTTATGAAAATGGATTTTGATGCGTTTATCGAGCTTGAATCGGTCAATAAACTTAAACCACGTGATAAGGCAAATACGGATAGACATTTGCTATCTCCATCTAAATATTTATTATATAATGACGTGTTTGCAGGTATTTACGATTCTACCGTTGATGATACTGAAAGATACGTATTTACTGACGCAGCGAAAAAAATGCAACCTTACGTTCAAGATGAACAATGGGGTTACATATTTAGGTTAACTAAAGCGCTTGCTGAAGTAATGGAACTTAAATTTGATTTGGGTGTAAGAACTCGCCGTGCGTATAATGCAGGGGATAAGCAAGAATTAAAAAATCTTGCAAATAACGTTTACCCTATGGTTGCAGAAAGGGTTGAAAAACTTTATCGAACTTTAAGAGAACAATATTATATAGAAAATAAGCCAAACGGCTTTGAAATTCAAGACGCACGTTTTGGTGGGCTTGTTAAAAGGTTGTCAAACTGTAGTGAAATGCTTCTTGACTACTGTGATGGAAAACTTGATAGATTAGAAGAGCTTGAACAAAAGCAATACGATTATCTAGACGGAACGGTTGAGCAGGTAAAGGGCGCATTTATGGAAAATGCTTACCGTGACGAAGTGAGTGTACTGAAAGTATAAACTATAAAAAAATAGCCAAACTAAATTTGACGTTTAGTTTGGCATTTTTTTATTTTCTTGAAGAAAGTTGATTTTTCTTTCGCCATTCGCTAGGCGACATTTGATACATTTTAGTGAACTGGTTTATAAAGTTTTTAGGCGAACTATAACCGATTGTTGTAGCAATATCTAAAATTTTTAGGTTTGTATTCATCAGTAAAAAAGATGCGTAATTAATCTTTTGCACGTTAAAGAAATTTACGATTGTTTGTTTCATATATTTTTTAAATTCACGACAAATATATCCGTGGCTATATGGTATTTTTGACGAAAGTTCTTCTATTGAATATATAAAATTATCAGTTTTTTTAAGTTCTTTTACAAAAATAGTTAACCAATCTGGTAATAGATTTGTTTGCTGTTGAAATTTTTGATATTCAACTAAAAGGCTGATAGTAGCGGCAAAGTGCATATTTTTTAAAAGTGGCACTTGGTCGGTATTAGGAACGTTTTGAGAAGAAAAAAGTTCTTCAATATATTTTCTTATAGACGAAGTAGTTGTGAAAGACACCGGCTGTTTTGCTGAATATAATTTATCGTATAGTTCAGGGTCAATCATATTGCAATATAATCGCATATCGCTATCTAAAATATAAATATCTCTATGTCTATAAGTTTCATCTAGATTGGTCGTTTCAAAATAATGCACGTCCTTAATTGGACGCAAGAAGTAAACCGTTCCCGCAGAAATATCTTCGGTCTTTTTGTTTAGCGTTTGCTTGCAATGTCCGCTAAGAGAAATAAAAATTTCCCAATAGGTATGGTTGTGTTCCTGATTGTAAGGAATTTGAATATAATTTGTAAAAAGCGAATTTAACAAAACTTCACTAGTAAAAGTAATCATCAAAATTTCTCCCGTTTATAAATTAGATTAAAAATCGTAAAAATAAATCAAAAATAATTTCCAAAACACTTAAAGTGTTATTAAAAATAGATTAACACATGTGATAATGTCGTGTCAAGTAAAAATTATAAATAATAATCGTGTTCAAAAAAAGTAAATCATTGTTCAAAAAAGGGGTTGAAGGCTTATTATACATAATGATATAATTAAAGAAAAAATATGTAGGTAAATTTTAAAATTTGCCAAAATGGAGGTATGAAAATGAAAAGACTTTTAGCTGTTTTATTAGGGCTTATCACTTTTGTTTCTTGCTTTGCTACAACTGGTTGTAACAATAGTGGTGTTTCTAATGAACAAAAACAAAACGCACTTATAATTGAATATTATAAGGCAGGTTATGGTGAATTATGGATTCAAAAGCTTGCAGCCGCATACACTGAAAAGTATGGTCAAGAAGTTATTACTTTACCAAGATCAGGTGACCAAGGCATTGAGAATATGTCTACAACTTTCCATTCAGGCGCTAGCGAAACAGATTTGTTCTTTACTAAGGGCGCAAACTTTGCAGAACTTTACAAAGGTGGTCAAGCCTCAAATAACTATTACACCGATATTACTGACGTGTACGAAGCGACGATCGATGGCGAAGGCGTTAAAGTAAAAGACAAGATGTATGATGCATTTGAAGAATTCTACAAAATGCCAGCAGAAGGTAAATATTACGACGACAAGTACTATTTCTTCCCATGGGTAACGGGAATGATGGGTATAGTTGTTAATATGAACGTTTGGGAGCAAGTTGCACAAGGTAAGTCTTTCCCAAGAACAACTGATGAATTTTTAAAACTTTGTGGTGAAGTTAAGGGAGTTAAAGATGGTGTAGCACCTTTCATTTTCTCATTAAGTAACGAATATTTTACTTCGTACTATCAAGTATTTATGAACCAATACGAAGGTAATGAAAAAATGGATAAGTTCTATCAAGGCTATAACCCAGCTGGCGAACGTTATGAAGCAGGTATGGTTGACTATGATGGATTTAAGTATGCGTTAGAATTCTTTGAACAATTATTAGCAAAAGAAGGTTCTGACTACAAATATATGCACGCAGATAGTGCATCTGCAAACTTCCAAGGTATGCAAGGTGCTTTCTTAAATGGTGCTGCTTTATTCTCTGTTAACGGTGACTGGTTAGAAAACGAAATGATAACCAAATATCCAAACGTAAACCTTGCAATGCTTAAGACGCCTGTTTTAAGTGCAGTTGCTAACAAGTGTTCTTTCAAGGACGCTTCAAACAGAGATGAAATCTTATGTGCTGTAATCGATTACGTTGACGGCAAGACGACAACAAAACCTGATGGCTGTATTGATGATGATATTGACTATATCCGTGAAGCAAGAGGTGTTGAATACGTGACGGGTAACGAACTTGTTTCTTACATTCCTACTTATTCTAACCAAATTCAAGCAGCTAAAAACTTCTTAAAGTTTATGGCGTCAGACGAAGGTATGAAGATTTTTAGAGATAACACTTATGGTTGCGAACTTCCACTTAATTATACGGAAAAAAGTACTGCAACTAAAGTTACAGGTTTCCGTCAATCTATCAACAGTATTTTAGACGTTTCAACAGCACGCTTCGTTAACAAAAAGGATAAGATTTATTCTGTAGGTGGTATTAACGTGCTTCTTTACAATAACAGTTTCGGTCGTTTTGCGGATGCCTTCTCAAGTTCTACGGCTAAAAAGACAGCCACTGAATATTATGAAGCAGAAGTTACCGCTGTAGATAAATTAATTCCTGGTGCATTAACACAAGCAGGTATTAGCAAATAGTATAGATTTTATATTTGCGTATCAATTATTAAATATTAAAGAATATTAATGACTAATAAAGATAGCTTGTTGGTCTATAATGAAGATAAATCAACAGCAAAGGAAGTCTTTGCTGTTGATTTAAAAAACAAAACGTTTTTTAGTTAATTAGGGGTAAAGATATGTTTAAGAAAATAGCGAAAAGATGTGTAGCCTTATTAGGCGTTATCGTTTTATCGTTTGGTGTAGTTGCCTGTCAAGATACTCCAAAAACTACAGAAGTTGATTATGAAGTATGGACAACTTATAACACAATGAAAGTTGTAAGGGACGTTGAATTAAACGGGGTAAATCTTAACGACAACTACGTTAAAATGGAAAAAGCCATTAACGTAGCGATGGCTAAAGCGGAAAGTGAAATGGGTTCGCTTTACGTTACGACTGGTGAACAAGAGATTGATAGTTTTAACCTTATAGCACAAGACCTTGAAAGTGATGCCGGTGATGTTTTTCCAGTTGAAAATATGACGGTTTATGCGCAAAGATATATTAAAGTTATTTGGCGTTCAAGAAACAATACTTATGAAGAATATCCACTTAACTGCTATTCGCCTGATGCTTTAGTAGAGATGGATTTATATCGTAAAGCCGGCGAAGATAAGATTGCATCAAATAACAACCAAGGCTTTACCGTTGACTTCAAAACTACGGCAAGCACTCCTGCTGGTGTGTATTCGGGTACTTTCTTATTAGAGTTAAATGGAGAGTATATTGATATTCCTGTTAGCGTAACCGTTTGGGATTATGCTATTCCAGCAAAATCAACTTCAGCATCTTGCGTGCTTATTTATGAAGACTCTATTATGCAAGGCGAACAAACTAGTATTCAATCTGAAGTAGATGCTTGGTATAGAGTATATTATGAAACGGCATTAGAATATAGGATAAATCCTTATATGGTTCCTGAATCAACCAAGAGTCCGGAAAAGTTCGTTGAAAACGTAGTTGCTTACTACGACCATCCAAACTTTACTTCTTTTGGTTTGCCACATCAAACTTTCCTTCCAACTTATGATGCTTATTCTCATGATTATGCAGATAGTGCAGGTTACTTTGATGGTGCGGATGCTGCAAATAAGAAAGCTAGATACTACTGTGCTATGGACTACTGGTTTGATTGTTTATATTTATTAGGTAAACAAGCAAAAGAAAATAACGTAAATTATTTTGAAATTGCTTATTTGTATCCAATTGATGAACCACACAGTGATGCAGAAATTGCAAATGCAATTACCTGGATGGAAGACCTTAATAAGCTTAAAAATGACGTTGCAGATAAACTTGTGGAAGACGGCGTTTTTGATGCTAATAACCCTATCCTTGATAGCATAAGAGACATTGATATTGTGTGTACTGCGCTTGGTGACGAACCAGCGTTAGCAGGATATGATATCGTTTACGTGCCAGAACCATATGAACTTGAAGATTATTCAATTCAAACGACGATAGAAAAACACGCACAAAATAACGATAACCCTATTTGGTACTATACTCAAATAGATAAAATCGGCGATGGTCCAAATCTATACATTGACGACTTTAACGTTGCTGGTAGAATTCAAGGCTGGTTAGAACAATATTACAATATTGACGGCTGGCTATATTGGGAGTTTAACCAATACTTAAAGAAGATAGCAAAAGTTTCTGGTTCAGGCGTTGTAAACCCTTATGAAGATATGAATAGAGATAACGGTACGGCAACGGGTTGTGCTGGTGGTGGATATTTCGTGTATCCAGCAAGTAAGTACGGTGCATCAGAACCTATTAAGACTTTAAGATTGTTAACCTATCGTGATGGACAAGAAGATAAAGAAGCATTAAGATATCTTGAAAGTCTATATGCTCAATTTGAAACTTATTACGGTGTACAAGCTGGCACGTTTGATATTAACAACGTTTTCAAGGGTGTGTACGACAAATTATTCTGCCGTTCAGCAGTATATCGTGACGATGAAATGTTTGATGCATGTAAAGAAGTTCTTAAAGATGCAATAATCAATGCTCAAACTGGACAAAGTAAGTTCGTTTACAATATGGAATATACTGGCAAAATGGCAACCTATACTTTCTATACAGCCCCAGGCTATTCAGTAAAAGTTAACGGTTCAGTATTAGCAAGTACTGTAAGTGGACAAGGTTTGAAACACACTTATACGATGGATGCGTCAGCACAAAACGCTTTAACTTCGGTTGAATTAGTTAAAGATAGTCAAATAACAAAAGTTGACCTTTATGAAGTTGCAACTGAAAGGGCTGTTGATTTGACTGCAAGCACGTTCAACGTAACGGTTACTGAAGGTAGTTCTTTAGCCTATAATGAAACGGGTTACGATTTCACAATCGTAAGTAAAAATGAAAAATTCTTTACGCCAAAGATTACTTTCAATGGATTGCCTGATACTTTCAAAGTTATTGAAATTGATCTTGAAAACAATACTAACCAAACTACTGTAATGTCACTCAGATTTATTTATTCAGATGGAAGTTCTGAAACTAAAGATATAGGCTTAACTGCAAATACGGCAAGAATGGTTGAAGTTCTTTCTCGTAATGGCAAAGGCAAAAAGATAACGTCTGTTGAAATTAGGTTTGAGAATAGGACAAGCGCAAACGGTCCGCTTGTTGGCGATAGAAACGTTTCTATAAAAGGAATGAGAGTTAGATAGGGGAGATATGAGATTATGAAAAAACTTTTAATATTTCTTTTAAGCATAGTATGTATATTTTCATTCTTAATGGCAAGCGCATGTGACAATATTAACGAAGAAAAACAAGAAGAAAACGGAGTTTTAATTCTTGGCTTTAATACTTGGGATGACCTTGCTAGATTTGACTTAAATCCAACAACCTTTAGTGGTAATTGGAAATTAAACACAGACCCAGAGTACGTTTTTGAAGGCAGTGCTTCTTGGAAAATTTACGTTGACGCTGCACTTGTAAACGAGCCAAACTTCAAAATGAATGCAACTGGCGTAAAGACGGATATTACCGACGTAACTGAATTTAACCTTTGGGCGCATAGTGATTCAGAAACGCCTTTTGATATCATTATAACGGCTTATGCTGGTGATGAAGCAGTATGCTCACCTAAAGCAACTGTAGAAAAAGGTGAAAATTACTTGTCATTCAAATTAAGAAGAGAAGCCTTAGTACAAAGAGGGCAAATGATAACTGAATATAGCATATCTTTCTCAGGCATCAAAGGTGGAACGACGCTTTACGTTGACGAGTTTAGTGCAAAAACTACTTTAGAAGCGGTTGTTTTACCACAAGCAGTTCAAGAAGTAATCAATGCTATTGCAAACTTAGGTAGCGACCCAACTAAAGAACAAGTTGAAAGCGCTATGGAAAAATATAGGGCGCTTCCTACCGAAGATAAGGTATGCGTAACTAACTATACAACACTTAAAGCAAGCATACAATCTTTCCAATTAAGTGATTTGGCTGATGCTAAACTAGAAGAGCCAGCAAAATGGTTGTTCTTTGGAGATTCATTTGGTGAAATTCAAGTTGAAGGCGCAAGCGCAGGTATTGCTTCTTACATGTATTCAACAGAACAAAAACACGGTGATGATAATGGTTCGTTAAAAGTTGAATTTGAAGTTTCTTCAACCAAATGGTTAACCTTAAGCACGGTTGCAACGTCAAAGCCTGAAAGTGGATATCCTTACGTGGAATTCTACGTTTATAACGATTCTGACCAATTAAAGGCACTATGTGTTGGCTGGAATGCGCCAGAAAACCCAATGCGTCCTGGTAAGTCATTATATTATATGATAGCACCAAGACATTGGACAAAAATTTATTGCCCATCAAGTTGGTTATATGATGCTGGTGGCGCAAGTGGTGGTATCCAAATTTGCGGTTTAGGAGATTTGATGACAGGTGCATCTGAACCACCAGAAGGTTCAATGTACTTCTCCTCATTCGTTACAAGAAACGATGAACAAATAATTGAACAATCGAGAGTAGGCGAAGATGCAAATACCTTGTACTTCTTTGATAAGGAAGTTGGTACAGGTCAACTAATTCCTGCGGTAGATGTTTTCATTCCATATTCAAGTGCTATTGATATTGAATATTCTACAGACGTTAAGTTTGCTAATGAAGCAGGTTCACTTGCTATAACCAGTCACGAGGTAGAATACCCTGACGGTGAAAACGTTAAAAAAGGTGACCCACAAATCAAATGGAATACTTTTGGTTATGAATTTAATGAAGGCGACTACGTTGCATTCTACGTTTATAACGATAGTGACTGTGACGTTGTAGATATTTCTTTAGGTACAGCGCATAGACAAAGATGCTATAACGGAGAATGGACAATGGTGCTTTGGAGCGCTGCTGACGTTTTAGAGAATGGCTGGAGCTGGTTAATCGGTAGAAATTACGGCGAAAAAGATTATGCCCCTGATATCTATACTAGACTAACAGGTACTATATATCTTTCTAAAGCAAAAGTATATTCTAAAGACCAAATTAAAGACTTAACGACTGTAGGAGCAACCGAAGAATATACTATTGGCCACGTTACTTCGATAGGCAGTCCTAACACAGTAAATAACGACTACGACCACGATAATATTTTTGCATTCAATGACCCAAGCTTCAAGAATCCTTTCTACGTAAACGGCATGTTGCGTTGGCACGCTCTTGGCTTGAAGTATCAAGATGAATACGCTCCACAAATAGCCTTTAAGTTTAAGCAATCTTACGAAATGGCATCAAATTGCTATATGTACGTGACTGTTAAAGGTGCTATTGAAGGCGAAATTTATTTCCAAGCATTTAACTCTCTTGTTTACACTGATGGTTATACAGGTGATGGGCACTTTGGTTCTCCATCAGGTCAATTAGTTGAAACTTTATCAGATGGCTTTGCAGTTTATAAATTCCACGTGGGCGAATTCATTACTCGTGCTAATGCAACAGACTTTAGCGCATTCCGTCTTACAGTAAGAAAAACTAAGAAACCAGTTACTGGACAAGTAATTGTAAGCGATATTGAAGTAAAATACGAATAAGATTTATAAAACCTAAAACGAGTGCCAAATTATCCGAAATTTTTTCGGGTAGTTTGCACTTAAAATTAAAAAAATCAAAAAATATTACGATGAAAAATCGTAAAAATTTTGGGAGGAAAACTATGAAAAAGACACTTTTAACAATTTTAACAGTAGTGCTTGCATTTTGTAGCGTAGGTTTAGTTGCTTGTGCTGATATTTTTCATACCTGTGTGTATGATCAAGAAGTTGCTAACGCAAGCACTTTAGCACAAGAAGCAACTTGCACGTCACCAGCACTTTACTACTATTCTTGTGAATGTGGTGAAAACGGAACAGACATGTTTGAAGTTGGCGAAGCATTGGGACACAGCTATACAGCTGAAACAGTTAAAGCCGATGCTCTTATTACAGTAGCAAGTTGTCAAACTGCAGAAACGTATCACAAATCTTGTGTAAATTGTGGCGAAGTTTCTACTAGCGATGATGACGTGTTTACGGTAGGTGAAGTTCTTAAACATAACTATGACATTAACAACAATTGTTTGTGTACGTATGGTTGTGGAAAAAGTAACCAATTTGTTCCAAGACGTGTAGGTGAAGAAACAAACACATTATTCTTCTTTGACCAAGCAATTGGTGTAGACCAAATTTCTATTGTAAATAATGCGGCATATTGGTATAAATATACCCCTGAATTTTCTACTGAAAAGAAATTAGGAGAAGAAGCAGGTTCTCTTGCAATTAACATTGAAAAGAGAGAAACATATACAGAAGAAGCTCCAGAAAATGAACAAGAAGAAACGAAAGTTATTACATGGAATACAGCTGAGTATGAATTTAATGAAGGTGATTACGTTTCGTTCTACGTTTATAATGCTACTGCTTCTGACGTTGTAGATATTTCTTTAGGAACGTCGCATAGACAAAGATGTTATAACGGACAATGGACATTAGTTCTTTGGAAAGCTTCTGACGTTGTTGCAAATGCTAATAGCTACTTATATCAATACAATTATGGTTCAGGCAATTTTGCAGGTATGTCTTCTGGTACTGACTTAAGCGGTGCTTTATACTTCTCTAAGGCTAAAGTATATTCTGCAGAACAAGTTAAGGATTTAAAAGAAGTTGAAGATACTTTCGAATACACTGTTGGTAGCGTAACCTTAATCGGTAAGGCTGGTACATCTTATTTGGATGGTAATTACAATGGTGACCCAAGTGCATTCAACGATGCGTTCTACTTAAATCCACATTATGTAAACGGCGTATTAGCTTACCATATTCACGATAAGAGAGAAACGTCTGGTTTACAAAAACCTTACGCTGAACCAAGGATTGAATTAACACTTAAGGACACATATGATCTTGCTAATTGTTATGTTTATATAACTATTAAAGGTGCTGTTGAAGATGATATTTATATGCAAGCATTTAGTACTACAGGACACTTTGCTACATGTATGAAAGCATATAACAATCTTGAATTATTTGAAACTTTAGCAGATGGTTCTCAAGTTTACAAGTTCAATTTAGCACAATATGCTAACGCTGGTGGCAATGCAATTAACTTTAAGTCATTCCGTCTATGTGTAAGGCAAAATATAGCATACCCAGTTAACGCACAAATTGTTATTAGCAATATTAGCGTTGTTAACGAAATACCACAAGCGTAATAAAAAAATAAAATAAGCGCTAAATTATCCGAAAAATCTTTCGGGTAATTTGCGCATTAAAAAACAAAACTTTTATAAAGGCTCTCACGGTGTAAAAACCGAAAAAAATTTTTTAGGAGGGGAACTATGAAAATGGTTCAAGGTAAAAAGTCGGGCTACCAAAGTCCGCAAGTTCAATTTGTTTCCATTTGCGAAAACGTTTTAAAAACGTCTTTAGGCATGGAAGATTACGATTTTAACGTAGATACTGAGGATTGGGATTAATAGGGAGGAGAATAATATGAAAACATTAAGAAGTAAAATTTTAGTTACACTTGTTTCAGCATTGTTTCTTTGCTTAAGTCTTGCCCTTGCCTTTTCTTTCAATATCGCAAAGGTACACGCAACGGTAGATAGCGATGCTTTCGTTATGGAAAAAGGCGCATCACTTGCGCTAACAAAAGACGGTCTTCGTTTCCGTGTTCAAATGGGTCAAAACGTTTACGACAGAATTTTTACTAATGACACTGATGATAGCGTTGACCTTTCAGTTCTTATTGCTCCAAAGTCTTTCTTTGAAGAATTAGATGCAACTGAAAACGCAGGCAAGTATCAAGAGCTTTCAAAGAAAATTGAAATTCAAATTGACGACGTTAATAAGGTTTATGAAGAAGATGGCTACTACTATGCGAACGCAGTTTTAACAAATCTTGCAGTTGTAAATAGCAATGGCAAGATTACTAAAGATCAATTTGATTTAGACTTTGTTGCTGTTGGTTGTATTGCAACTACTGCTGATTCTGAAACTACTTATGAATATGCATCTTTCTATGAAGAAGATATGGCTAACAATATTAGAAGTCAATATCAAGTAGCACACGCATCAGTTCTTCTTGAAAGTGATGAAGATGCATCTCTTGCTTCGGCAATTCTTGATAGAGAAACTAGTCCGTACAAAACTTGGTTTGGTACTGAAGAGCACCCTATCAACGTTGATAGTGAAGAAGAATATAGTATTTTACAATCTAAAGTTTCAGCAGGCTTAACTACTGATGCACAATTTAACGTTTACAACAAGTTTGACCTTGGTGAAAGAGAAAACTTACCAGAAAACACTACTTTCTATCACTACGTAAGTTTTTATGATGAAGATAATACAACTTTAATAGATACAGTTGAGGTAAAAGAAGGCGAAGCTGCTGAACTAACAAAAACCCCTAGCCGTGAAGGTGAAGAGTTGCTTGACTATGCTAATGGTGTTATTTATAAATATTACTTAAGCTCATGGAAGAGTACTAACGCTCTTGGAGAAGAAGTTATTTCGACAGACCTAACTAACGTTAGAGCGAACAAGAACGTTTATGCATACTATGGCAGAGATAGAATTGACGATGACTTACTCGCAGAAGCAAATGCTGCTAACACAGACGTTGCAGCATTCTTTGGTGAAAGATTTGGTTTTACTCTACTTAATAAATATACTGGAACTGGTGCTTCCCACGCATATTATTCAGCAAATAAAGAATATCATCCTGATATGGAGTATGGTGGACTTAAAGGTATGACTTCATATACGGTTAACAACACTGCTGGTCAAGATTTAAGGATGAGATTTGATATCAAACTTAATGAAAATTTCACTTACAATACTGGTGATTACGTTAAGTTCTATGTTTATTCTGAGCATACAACAACTGCTTCACAAGCTCGTACTTTAGTAAGATGTAATGATGAAAATGGTATTGCAGTAGTTTGTGATAATTACGATTGGTCTATGGTTGTTTTCCCAGCTGAAACTTTTGCAAATTCAACTTATTTATCTTTTGGTACATTTGGTACTGCGGCTGCCGGAGATGTTTATAAATACTACATTTCAAATGCTGTACGCGTACCTGCAAGTGAAGTTTATAGAATGGATAATTGCGCAACTTCTGGCTGTACTCATACTGATGAAACTGTTGCTAGTGACTACACTTGGACCATTGGTGACGGGGACGTTGAATTTGTTGGCCCAGTATATAGATATGTATGGGGTTCTAATCATAGTTATATTGGTGAAGTTGATAAACACGTTTATTACGTTGAAAATAGTTTAGTATATGGCAATATGATATCTGCATCCGGAAGTTTTACAGCTAGAGCAATCGGTTTATCATTTGCTGAGAAAATGACTGGTAAGATTTACATTACAGCAAAAGGATTTGAAAGTGGCGCTGGTATAAGACTCTTTACTGATGGTATAGAAAGTGCTACTGGTTCTAACGTATGGAAAACGTTTACTAAGGTAAAAGACCTTAATAACGGCTTTGCTGTTTACGAATATGATTTTGGCGACTATGAAGCTTCTTATGCTAGATTATGTGGTTATACTGAATATTTTGGTCAAGTTATCATTAGCAATATCAGCACAACTAATCCTGCAGCATAAAATTACTAACTTAAGATTAACAAACTTTTACTGATTTTATTCCACCACCGATTTAATATCGGTGGTGGGAAAAAATCGTTTTTTAGGAGAAAAGATGGAAAATACGAAGATTGTTAAAAAGGAAAAGAACGTAAGTAATAATATTTTTATAATAGTCATGCTTATCGTTCCTATAATTTCCTTTTTATTCTTTTACGTTTATATAAATTTCAATTCTATTTTATTGGCTTTCCAAGTGCCTCTTTACGATGGATTGGGTGGATTTGAAATTGGACTACAAAATTTTGAAACCGTAATTAAACAATTTACTAATACGGACGATAAGTTTTTTTCTTATTTGCGTAATACGTTAATTTATTTCAGTCAAGATACGTTTATCAATATGCCTTTATCTCTTATCATTTGTTATTTTATTTATAAAAAAATAGCATTGAGTAAGGTTTTAAGGGTTATCATTTATTTACCTATTATTATGACGCCGACAATCGTTTCAGTATTGTTTAAGTTTATGATAGAAGCAGGTGGGCCTTTACAAGCCATTTGTGGTACTAATATTGCTTTACCTAATACCTTTATTCAAGATGAACAATATGCATTAAAAACAATATTGACCTATTCTATTTATTCAGGACTTGGCGCTCGTTTCGTTCTATTTGGCGGTGCAATGAATTCTATTGATATAAGCGTAATTGAAGCAGGTAAGTTAGATGGCGTTGGTCCATTTAGAGAACTTGTTTCTATAATCGTGCCTTGTATTTGGCCTACGTTTGGAACTATGCTTTTAATTAGTTTTACGGGTGTATTTACTGCAAGTGGTCCATCGCTTTTATTTGACCCTGACGGTAGATTTGGTACTATGTCAATTAGCTATTGGATTTATACTAAAACTACGGGTACTGGTTCACAACCTGAACTTGCGTCAGCTACTGGTTTGGTATTTACTTTACTTGGCTTACCGATAGTGTTTATCGTTAAAAAGTTGACAAAAATAACGGAGGGAAACTAAATGAGGACGAAAATTAAAAGAACTGTAGGCGAGCGAATAATATTTTCTATAGTATTTGTTTTGCTTGCAATTTACGCATTATTTATTCTATATCACTTTTATTTCCTTCTTCAACTTGCAACGAAAACTGACGTAGAATTTGACCAAGCTCTAGTAATTGACGCTTACGGTACGTGGAGTAAGAATATACAATTTTCTAACTTATTTAAGGCCTTTACGCTCTTTAAGGACGAGTATGGCAATACTTTCTTAAGTATGACTTTCAACTCGCTTTGGTTTGCTATTGGTAGTGAAGTTATCGTTTTATTCTTCCAAAGTGCCGCCGCTTACGTTATTTGTAAGTATAATTTTAAGGGGAAATCTTTCCTTTATAACCTAGTTATCGTTCGTATGATGATTCCTATCGTCGGTACTTTACCATCTGCTTATAAGGCTTATAAACTGATAGGTTTAATCGACTCGCCATTAATTTTATTAACGGCTACTGACGTTTTAGGTGGGGCAAACTTCCTTATAGTTTACGCTTTTTATAAAGGCATTTCTTGGGACTATGCCGAAGCTGCGTTTATTGACGGTGCAAACAATTTCCAAGTATATTTTAAGATTATGTTTAGAATGGCGTTGCCAGCAATAAGCGTATTATTTATTACAGGTTTTATTGGGCGTTGGAATGAATACTTAAATATAAGTATATTTATGCCTAACTTACCAACTTTATCGTATGGATTATATAAGTTCCAAGCAGATATGTTGCACGATGGCGCAAGAATGCCGATTTATTTCTCAGGTGTTTTCCTTGCTGCTATTCCGTGTATTACCTTGTTTATCATATTCCAAAATTCAATTATGCAAACGGTACATTTTGGTGGACTTAAAGGATAAACTAATTTATAAATTTTTTTGTTGCGTTATTGGTTGGTTGTTATTTAATTTATATCAATCAACCAATTATCGCCACAAATCTCAATTAGAAAATAATACGGTATGCTCTTAATTTAGTATGCCGTTATATATATTTAAAGGAGTATTATGAGTAATAAAAAAATTATACCCACTTCTTTACCTTTTTGGTCTTGGAATGATGACCTGAAGAAGGACAAACTTATCGAACAAATTAGAAAAATGAAAAAGAACGGCTACGGTGGGTTCTTTATGCACGCACGTTCTGGATTAGTCACTGAATATTTAGGAGAAGAATGGTTTGATTGTGTGCGTGCTTGTTGTGAAGAAGCAAAAAAACTTGGGCTAAAGGCGTGGGCATACGATGAAAACGGTTGGCCTAGTGGATTTGTTGGGGGGAAACTTCTTGAAACAAAAGAATTCCGTTTACATTTTTTGAACAGCACTACTGGCGATTTTGATGAAAAAGCAACCTATCATTATTTATTAAAAGAAAACGTTCTTGTTCGTGAAGAATGTAAACAAGAAGGTTGCTTTATAAACGTATTTGACCAAGAATCAGTTTCACTCGTGGATATACTTAACGACCAAGTCGTGGATGCTTTTATAAATGAAACTCATGAAAAATACAAAAAGGAGATTAAAAATCTTTCTGATAATATAGAAGGATTTTTTACTGACGAACCTTTGTATTGCCAACTAGGTGGTTTTCCTTTTCCTACTAAATTGAAAGACCGTTATTTTGAACTTTACGGTGAAAACTTGTTAGATAATTTGGGATTATTGTTTTCTGAACAAAAAGGTTATGAAAAATTCCGTTATAGATATTATAAGTGTTGTCAAGAACTTTTCCTTAAGAACTTTGCCGAAAAACTATATACGTGGCACGATAAAAATGGGTTAAAGTTAACGGGGCATTACGTTGAAGAACGTACTATGTTTACTCAAATGTTAAATAATGCAGGCATTATGCCGTATTATGAATATTTACATATGCCTGGAATTGATTGGCTTTGTAGAAGATATTTGCGTGTTAATACTATACGCCAACTTACAAGTGTAACTGCGCAACTTCAAAAAGAATTTGTTTTGAGTGAAATGTTTGCAATGACTGGTTGGGACGTTACGCCTAAAGAACTTAAAAATATTGCAGATTATCAATATAATTATGGTGTAAACATGATGTGTCAGCATCTTTTACCATATTCAGAAAGAGGGGATAGAAAAAACGATTATCCAGCCCATTTTTCTTCATTTAACGCCTGGATAGATAAAGGAATGGCGTCTTTTAACGCTTATTTTGATGCTCTTGGCGCATGGATTCGTTCGAGTACGGAAAAAGTTGACGTTGCTGTGCTTTTTCCTATTCGTAGCGCTTACGTAAAGTATGATGCATCTAATTGGACTTCGTTAGAAGACCTTGATATCAGTTATATTGACGATGGTTGTGAGCGTCTTGCAAATAATCACGTGGCTTTTCATATTCTAGATGAAACTTTGCTTGCAAAGTATGGTTGTGTAGAAGAAGCAAAAATAAAACTTGGAGCGTGTGCTTATAAAACGCTTATTATTCCTAAATGTATCGTCATAGATAAGACTACGGACGATATTTTAAGAGAATTTATTAAGCAAGGCGGTAAGGTTTTATTACTCGATGGTAAGCCGCAATTTGTTGACGGGGAATATGCGAACTTTGATTATCTTGAAAGCAATATTACTTTTGAAGAAATTTGCAAAGATAACGAATACTTTGTTTCAAATAAATCGACTAACTTACATACTTCTCTTCGTATGGTAAACGGCAAGAAATACGTATTTGCAGTAAATATAGGTGATGAAGACGTTTGTACTGAGATTGTTTTTGATAACGTTAATTTTAACGCAATTTACAACGTTGTAAACGATGAAGTTTCTTTTATCGGCAATAATATAATCGTGCCTGCAAAGGAATCGGTTATCGTTTGCGTTTATGACGGTAAATCTAGTGAAGTAAAAGATTTTGAAAAGATAGAGATTGGTACGGGAGATTATTCTATAATCGATTTTAACGCTAATTATTTACCATTAGATTTTGCAAATCTTTCTTACGATGGAATTAATTTTGAAAGTAGTTTGCCTGTAGTTGGCATTTTTAGAAGATTACTTGAAGAACGTTATTCGGGAAAAGTTTATCTTAAATATTCTTTTACGTTGAAAGAAGTTGTTGAAGAAATTTCAATTTTAGCAGAAGAAGTAAATAAAATTACAGCCTACTTAAATGGTAAAAAATTAGATTTTGAAGGCGTTTCTAAACTTGACGAAATTTATAGTTACGCAAACGTAGCGGATAAAATTGTCGTAGGCAAAAATGAGATGATTGTAGAATATGATTTCTACCAAGACGAATCGGTTTATTTTGCTCTTTTCGGGGAAGGTGTTTCCGAGAGCCTTCGTAACTGCATGACCTATAATACTATGATTACTGCGCCGTATCTTTGTGGTAAATTTGGCGTGTATTCAGATACTTTTAGAAAAGGTATGGGTAAAAATATTGTTCATGCAGATGAATTTGTTGTTGGAAAGCCACCAAAAACAGTTTCAAATTTGGTAGAACAAGGGTTTGCTTTTTTTGCTGGTAATATTACGTTGCAACGTAAATTTATTACAAATAGCAATAACGTAAAGTTGAAATTTAACGGAAGATATCATATAGCAGAAATTTCTATAAATGGAAAAAAGGTTGATACGCTTATTTTTACCGATACGATAGACGTGTCTAACTTTGTTGTAAAAGGCGAAAATACCCTTATAATTAAATTGTATTCGGGTAATCGAAACCTTTTAGGTCCTCATCACTTTGCAGAATTTGATACCGACAATGAAGTTGGCCCTTTCCTTTTTGACTTTACAAACACTTGGCATGGTAATTCTAGCGATGCTTTTGCAAATCGTTACGCTCTTTCAAGGTTTGGATTATTTGATGAATGATTAGGAGAAATTATGTCTAATAAAATTTATAATGAAACACAACAATATTGTACGTACGGGCATTTTGATAAAGACGTTCCTGCAGGATATACTATTACAAATAGGGACGAATTGCGTTCGCCTTGGTATTACGTTTATCAAAATAGAAAAGTTTTGTTGTACGTTGACCAAAATGGTCCTGTTAAAATGCAATACCAACCACCATCAGGTATTCTTATTTTCAAAAGGGAACTTGGCGAAAATCAAAGCAAATGGCAAGTTTGGATTAGTTCTAAAGACTTAAACGATGGTGTTCCCGTTAATAATTTTGGTACGCCAATTTTACGCCATGATCTTAAAAAGCCCATTTGTACTGTTAATTGGTCGCCTGAAAAGGCCGTTTATAAATTGCAATATGAAACTGTTGATATAATAACAGAGCTATTTGTTCCAATCGATAAAGCAACGGTGTCTATGAAAACGACTATTCTTAACAAAAGCGATAAGAGTATGGATTTTACGGTCGTTCCATGTGTTTTTCCTTTTGTAAATAAGCCACAAATGGTTGCGTGGGATTTGCCCGAGTGGTATCTTACTTCTTCTGTTGTTAAAAACGGCGATTGCTTATCTATATGTGGGCAAATGAGAGATCCGTCTATGGACGAAAGTAAATATCGTTCTACTACGTTCAATCTTGAATATGATAAAAATGCTGAAATAGAACTTGATATGTGTCGATTTACAGGTTCGGGTAATTTTTTTGCACCAAATGCAGTTATAGATAACCTTTCCTTTTTAAACGGTATGGGAAGTGCTACTGATTTAAAATATTCGGAAAGACAAGCAGTTTGGGCTGCAAAATATAAAACCACATTAAGCGCTGGGGAAAGCAAGACGTTTACCCAAGTGCTTACTATTCAAGACTCAAACATTTATAGCCAAAAAGAAAATGAATTTGAAAAAAATTACTTTAATAATGATTTATATAATGAATATCTTTCTAAATCAAAGGCTTTTTACACTGATTTGTTTTCAAAACGTTCAATAAAGACAAATAATGAACTGTACGATAATTTTATAAATTATTTTACACCTTTGCAAATGTATTGGGTATGTTCGCTTGATAGGGGTTGGCCGTCATCTATGAGGGGAACGAGAGATGCTAGCCAAGACTTTGTTGGAATGAATCCAATCGATCCAAATTGGGAGAAAGAAACGATGTTGCAATTATTTAGGCATCAACGTATTGACGGTTGGTTTCCAAGACAAATTAGTACAATTTCTAGGCAAGCGCCACACGATATGCGCGATTTTTGTGATGGGGGAGCATTTCTTCTTGAATTGTTTTATGAATATTTAGCATTTACTAGAGATTTAAGTTTTGTAGAAGAAAAGTGTTGTTGGCTAAATTCTGACGAGCAAGATACGGTTTTAGAGCATATTGTAAAATGTGTCGATTACTATATTAGACCACAAAACGTTGGCGAACACGGATTATGTAAAGCCTGGTTTGGTGACTGGTGGGATATACTTGACAACGTTGGTAGCGAAGGTAGGGGCGAAACTGTTACTGTAACTGCTCAAATGATTTTGAATCTTAAAAATTTGGTAGAAATATTTAAGTGGTTGCAAAAAAATAAAAGACTTGATGAACGTTATACTTTACTTATCGATACTTACGCTTGTGCAAGAGAACGTTTTATAAAAGCAATGAGAACTCACGCATATAATTCCGAAGGGTATTTTAACGGATATTTTAATGACGATGGGAAGTGGTTGTTTTCTAATGATGACCCCGATGGTGAACAAAGACTTTATTTGGTGAGCAACGTTTGGAGCATAATTTGTGGTGCTGCAGATGAAGGTATGACAAAAGAAGTCTTACGAAATATTGAAGAAAAATGTTTTGGTAAACTAGGCTACAATACGCATAGTCTTGCTTTTAAAAAGTCTATTCCTAAAGCGGGTAGGGTTGGCAACGGAACTATGCCGTTTGTCACACCATATAATCATGCTCAAAGCTTTATGGTTCGTGCTTGTTGTGTTGCTGGTGATGCGGAAAGAGCGTATAAAACTACTCGATATATTTTGCCGATAGAACAAAAATATGCGCCAGTAGAAAAAACTTTTGCACCACCGTATGCTATTGCAAACGCATATAGTACTAGTGACGCCAATTTGCATAGGGTTGAATTACAATTCTTATCCGGTACTGTTTCATACGTTTTGCGTACGGTATATTCATACTTTTTTGGTATCACTTATGGGTTAGACGGCTTAACTATTAAAAATTGTTTGCCTAAAGAATTTGGTAACTGTTCAGCAAGGTTTGAATATTTGGGCAAAAAATTTGATTTAATATTCATTAAGACGCAAGAAAGTGAAAAAACGATTAAACTTAATGGAAAATTATGGGACAAAAAGGTATATTGTGAAGAATATAGAAAGGAATTCCCATATCTTTCTGATTTAGATATGGAAGAAGAAAATATTATAGAGATAGAGTATTAGTTATGGAAAATAAAACTGAAATTTATCAACTTTGTCCGCATAGCGGTTATTTAATGGAATCATATTTAATAAAAACGCCAAATAACAAAATAATTATGATAGACGGCGGTAGTAATACTTATATGGAAAAGGCGTATTTGCCATCTGCAATAAGGGCTATTTTAGGCTTAAAAGAAGGTGATTATTTTGAAATTGACGCTTGGTTTTTCTCTCACGGACATAACGACCATTATGGCGAATTTATTATGATGATGAAGGAATATGATAAATATTCTAACTATAAAGTAAACAATTTTTACTTTGATTTTCCTGATTTTGAAAATAGTACTTTAACGGAAAGCGATTATTCGCTGAAAGATTTTCTGTCATTTAAAAATGCTCTTAATACTTACGCAAAGGTCAACGATATAGAATTTAGTGGAGATTATTATAACGTTCTTAATGGCAAAGTGATAAATCAGCAATCGGTAAGCAAAGGCTTGATTTTAGAAATTGATAACGTTTTATTTGACGTTTTACAAACGTGGGACGAAACTGATGAACAAGTCAATGCAAACTCTTTAGTAATAAGGGTTAGTGAAAAAAATAAAAAAACGCAAACTTGCTTATTTTTGAACGATGCTAGCGTAAATAGTGGTAATAGATTGTTAAATACTTATGGTGAAAAACTTAAAAGTGATATAGTTCAAATGGCTCATCATGGTCAAGCAGGTGTTGATAAAAACGTTTACGATGCTGTAAATGCTAAAATAAGATTATGGCCAATAACTTTTTGGCTATGGCAAGATCACAAAATATGGCTTGTTGACAAGGTGAGAAGTTGGTTTGGTATAGAAGAAAATAACTATACCGATGGAGATATACTTGCTTGTGGATATGGTGAGTATCCTAAAGATTATACGTCTATTTCGGATTGGAAAAAATGCGTTGACAAAATGAAAATTATATTATAGGATAAACGAGATTGTTTATTAAAAAATATTTTTAAAAAATCGCTAGTAATTTACTAGCGATTTTTTATACGCGAAAACCACATGGTAGTTCCATAAGTAGAGTATGTGCCATAAACACTTTTTTTAATATTATTAAAATTCCTTTATAACTTGACGTCGATAAATCCCGAATCAGTTAAAATATATCTTTGGGTAAAACCACACTCTAATAAAAGTTCACGTGCGTTATTAAACCAAAAATCAAGGTCCTCTGAGTGATGGGCATCCGAAGTAATAATTGCACCAAATCCCCATTCTTTCATTTTAGTTATAATGTTTTTCATAGGGTAGGGCGACGTGCGATATCCCCTTGAAATTGCACCCGTATTCAATTCAAAAAACGGAATTTTATTGCGCATAGCGTCAAGCGCTTCGAAAGCGTGTTTTAAATAAATCTCGCTTTCCGTGTTAAAAAATTTTACCTTTTCAATATTTTTAGTAATAATATCAAAATGCCCGATAACGTCAACTTTTTTAAAATCTAAGATCTTAATAAGTTGTCGATAGTATTCTTTTGCAAAATCTAATCCGTTACCGTTGAAATATTTGTTTATTATGTTTGCAACGACTTGCGCCGAACGGTCGAACCCTACTAGTTCATTTCCAATTTTTAAACAGTGCAAAGTACCTATAATGTAATCGTATCCCGATTGGTCAACGTCAGAGTATGCATCTAATTCAAGCCCCAAAAACACGTCGATTATACCTTTGTATTTTTCTTTTAAACGCTTAACTTCGTTTTTATATTCGTTAGTAGATTCAATCGACATAGTATATTGGGGAGAGTAAGTTGTAAAAGAGTGGCCTGAAAAACCTATGCTTTTAAAATTTTTAGCTATTGCTGATTCTATCATTTGTTCAACGGTAGCAACGCCGTCACAAAAAGTCGTATGTGTATGTAAATTTTGTATAGGATTCATAGTTTACGTCCTTTAATTTTTTACTTGCTAATATTATATCATTTTATCTTAATTTTGTAAATATTATTTGCAAAATTATACTGACTATTTAGATATAGCCAGTAACAATTATTATTTAATAATATATATACAGTCTTTTCTATTTTGGGGATATTTACATCTTCAAAGAACTTTTTGTTACCAATGGCTATCTTGCGATTTATTTTAATTGCCTATATATAAAAAGTAAAAGTTAGAACAAACTTTTAATTGTATTAAATATAGTAATTGATGAGATATCATTAGTAAAACATTTAGTAAGTTTTGCATATTAAAAGTTACAATTCTATTGATAATAGCAAAAGAGATGTTTGATAAACTTGAAGAAGGGCAAGAATCAACGTTAGTATTAATGAACGGATTATTCTTTGACTTTGGGGAAGGAGAAGAAATAACCGATTAGCTTTAAACTTATATAAAGGTCGTAGGAGCAATCCTGCGACCTTTTATCAAGTGGATATGAATTGTTTTAATTTCGATGATTAAGAATTTAATATAAAATATCGGGCAAAAATAAATTTGGTAAAATTTTAGATTTAACGGTGTAAAAATAATGGTTTTTATAAATAGATATTCGTATTTTTATGGATAAGTAGTTGTTTTTTTATATAAACTATGGTATATTAATAATTAGTAAAAGTTAAAAAAACAGTGATTATTTTAATATTAACAAATTGTGATAAGGTATATATTTTGGTATAATAAAACTAATAAAAAGGTAGGAGATAGTTATGAGCCTTATTTGCGAAAAGAAAACTGAATACGTTTTGTTAGTTCCAAAAGAAAGGGACCAATTTGTAGAATTTGCGATTAAAGAATTTAACGACGTAATTGAAAAAAGTACGGGAGTTAGATTTCCAATAGTTGAAGATGCTAAAAAGAATTTTATTTCTTTAGGCAATACCGATGCGTTAAAGGAGGCAAAAATTGCAACGTCCTATGGTGACGACGGTTTTGCGGTAAAGGAAAAAGACGGCAACTTATACCTTTTCGGTCAAAGTGAAAATGGCGCTATTTGGGCTGTTTACGAATTTTTGGAAAGGACTGTCGGCTACAAATTTTATGCAATAGATGAAGTTAAAATAGAAAAGAGAACGGAAATAGATATAACGGGTTTAGACGTAGAATATACTCCGTCAATAGCATATCGTGGCAGTGGGTTTGGCGTAGCAAGAGATAATTATGATTACGCCACTAGACTTAAGGCTTACTCTTACTACGGTATTAGGCTGGACGGAAAGGATTTTTGGGGGTCTTGGGCGCATAATTTAGCGAGCATATTTATCCAACCTGAAAAATATTATGAAGATCACCCCGAATGGTTTTTTCATTTAGATGGGGAAACTGACATAAAAAAGATGCGTGGACAATTTAATCAAGCGATAAGAATGCAGTTATGTCTTACTAACCAAGAAATGCGCAATGAATTTGCTAAAAATTTAATAGAGCATATTAAAAAGAATGATCACGCAACTTATTTTTTACTTGGCCGTGAAGATAACGACGGTTTTTGCGAGTGTGAAAACTGTAAAAAGATTACCGACCGTATAGGCGAAAGTGGTCTTTATATGGAATTCGTTAACGATATGGCAAGACGTGTTGAAAGTTGGCGTAAAGAAAATGCTCCAGATAGAACTATATACATAGGCGCTCTAGTTTATGAGTGTGGGTATGGTAAGGTTGACTCTTGTTTTGTTCCACCCGTTAAACTCGTTGATGGAAAATACCTTCCAAAAGATCCATGCGTAGTTGCAGAGCCAAACGTTTTCGTGCTTTTCTGTGCTATGACTCAACCTGAACATTCAAAGTCGGTTTACTGTGAAGCGAATAAAAACATGCTTGACATTATGAATAGATGGCACGTTGTTTGCGATCATTATTGTAGTTACATTTATTATGGAACGTTTAGGCGTGGCTTTGAATTTGTCGATGGTATTTATAGATTTAAAGAAGATATACAATTCTATAAAGAAATGGGTAGTAAGTATTTCTTCGTTGAATCACCACGTCAAAAAGCATTTCATAAAATGACTTTATACGTATTGACCAAGTTGTTATGGGACGTTACGCTTGATACTGATGATTTAATTGAAGAGTTTTGCGATAATTATTATAAAGTAGCATCGCCTTACGTTAAGAAGTATTTCCGTTACATGATGGATTACTGCTCAAAGACGAGAGATAGAATAAAATATCTTACGGGGGTAAGGGCTGATTACGGCATGTGTCTAACCGATACAGTACCTTACGGTTATTGGAGCCTTAACGCTGTTTACGATGCAAGTTTAATGCTTGACGACGCTGAAAAAGCAATAGATGATAGCGATTACGACGAGCAAATGAAAAATACTTTGCATGATAGAATTGAACTTGAAAGAATGGTATTATTGTATATTCAATTAGAGTACTTTAATAGGGAAATGGGAGATTACGAAGAAGCAAGGACTATTAACTGTTATCCTAAGGAAAAAATCTTAGAACTTTGCGATAGATTTGAAGCGGGCGTTAATAAATTTGGTATAACTTTCGTCAACGGTGACGGTACTCCTCAAGAAGTTATTGACGGTTGGCGAAATCGTGCTATCAAAACTGCAAGGGGTTGGGAGAATAGAATTAACCTTATTCACGATAAATTCAATAAGAAATAGAAATATTAGGTTGTAAAAACTAAATGTAGATATCAACTTGCCGTTACAAAAAAGATGTTTTATTAGTGTATCTATTTATATACCGTGTTAATATGGTGTAAAAAGAGAATATTTATTATGCTTAACTTTAGGGGGTAATAATATTGAAAACAAAACAGAATACACGGGTTATTACGTTGACCGAAAGCGTAGTGCAAAGTAGGTATTGCGCATCTCGCATAAATATAGAATCACAACTGCATACTCATGAGTTTTACGAATTTGCTATTTGCGCAGAAGGTGAGTTTGAAAATTTTTATAATTTGGAAAGTAGGCAAATTTTAGAAAAGGGCGCATTCTTTTTAGCTCGACCAGGCGAGCCTCATAAGATAAATCAACGGCAAAATAACGTTTTTTTTCGTGACGATATATACGTTACTAAGAAAAAAATGAAAAAGATATGCAATGCTTTTTCCGAAACACTTTTTGATAAAATAAATACGATAAACGGACCTATAATTTGTACTTTAGATTATGATAAATTAAAAAGCATTTCAAACGCCGTTAACAAGTTGAGTAATATAGGTGAAGCGACTGCCGATACCGAAGCTCAACACTCTTTTTTAGTTGCTAAGATGCTTGACGTGGTTTATAAAAAATACCTTGGTGAAAAAGAAACTAATCTACCTAAATGGCTTTTGGAAGTAAGGGAAAATATTTCAAAACCTGAAAATTTTATTATTCCACTAGCAGACTTGCTCGAAAATTCCTTTTATTCAAGGTCGTATATTTCTATGGCGTTCAAAAAATATCTTGGCGAAACGATTATAGAATATAGAAATAGAATGAAAGTCAATTATTCAGTTTCAATGCTTGCTGAAAATTCTATGTCAATAAACGTGATTGCTGGGTTACTCGGTTGGGATAACCCAAACAACTATATTATTGCGTTTAAGAAAGTTTATGGTGTAACTCCCTTGCAATACAAAAACTCTTTACTTAAAAACTAACAATTTCGTTTTTCATTAAATTTGACGAAAAAACTCTAACAACGATTAATAATAAAAACGATAAAAAGTCGGGTGGTTAATTTCATCCGACTTTTTTTATATCTATTGGTTTTTAATAGTTTAATAAACGATATCTATCACGTTTTCGTCCGACATATCGTTATCAGGGATAATGGTGATATCTTTTCTATATTCAACGTCGTAAACGGTTTTATCCCAATCCTTGCCGTTAAATTTAACTTGTTTATTTTGACCTTGAGTATAGTTTATCGTAAACTTTTTACCAAGATAATTAAAACTAACGCTACAATTTCCAAACGCTTTAGGTAAACAAGGTCTTAATCCTAATCCGTCGTAACGGTAGTTGATACCTAGGAAGAAATTATAGAAAATTCTTAGCGTATAAGAAACCGTACCCGATAAGAATTGGAAGGTAACTCTTTGGAAACTTGAATCGTTATTGCTATACATATTTGCAATAGCGTAAGGTGGAGCGTAAGTTCTTTCAACAGGCGTATAATATTGTTCAAACGGGAAGATGTGTCTAGTAGCCTTGTAAGCCATTTCTGCGTCGCCCATCGTACAACATGCACGGACTAAAAAACTTTGAGCATGGTTATAAGTATTTGCTTGAGGTCCACGAAGTCCTACTCTGCCGGCATTTTTTAATGGTTTTGCGTAACCCCTTGTTAAAGTATGATAGCCTATTCTACCATAGTTTAATTTTTCGATATTTTCAAGGGTGGATTTGTTCATTTCAGGCGTTCCCGAGCCACTTAAAATCGCCCAAGAGTTAGATACTAGGTAAATTCTTGAAATACCTTCAGGGTCGTGCTCTTTGTCAGCGCCAAGCCATACTCCGTCGTCGTTCATATAGCCGTTAAAGAATCCGTCGTTGTTGAAGGCATTTTTTCTCATACCGTCTATAAATCTTTGGCGTGCTTGCATAAACTTTTGTGGTAATGCGTGATATTGTTCAGGTATAACGTCTTTGAAAGCGTTTATCATATCAGCCATATTTTTAAGGTTTAATACCATTTGCGCTGTAACGGTTACCGTTTCGCCACGTCCTTTCATACCGATATCGTCCATAACGTCCCACCAGTCGCCGTACCAAACTTTTGCTAGGTCGTGTTCGCCGATATTCTTTTCATCAATATAGAAATTAACGCATTGGATAACGTGTTCTAATACGGTCGATTGCTCGTCGTTATCTAGCCACCATACCTTTTCAGAAAGAATAGACGTATCACGGGTAAAGGTCATATATTCGTGGAAATATTCTAGGAAGAATGCGCCACCGTCGCAATAATAGCGCATATCGTGCGCTGCTTCACGAGAAATTGAACTTATACAGTGTGGGAACCAACCATCACGTTGTTGGTGTTCTAGCATGTATAAAATGTTTTCTCTCGACCATTCTTTAGCGATAGGGGTTATGCCAGCAAAGTCTTGGCTAACGTCCCTTGCGCCTCTCATTCGACCAGGCCAGCCACGGTCAAGTGAACAAGTCCAATACATTTGAAGTGGTGCAAAATTATTAACAAAATTGTCGAGTAATGGGTTTTCGGTTTTGATAGTACGCTTAGAAAACCAGTCGTTAAAAAATTCAATCGTTTTAGCAAGGTGTTCTTTATATTGATTGTCATCAAAATAAGATTGTTCAAATAAATCTTCTTCTTCACTGTAAGTTAAACTTTCTTGAACGGTTAGAACTTGGGTGTAGGTTTTAGATTGACCAGGTTCTAACGAACATCTATATCTTGCGGCGTAAGTTTGTTGGAAAGTACCAAAACTTGCAGTTTCAGTTATATCTTTCATGAACAAAGAAAGTGGTGTGTCGGTAGTTTTTAGAGCATCTGGATCAAAGAAGTTATTAGTACCACCAAAGCCACTTGCGTAAAGTTCAAGTTCGCCGTTTTCATCGTAGTCTATATTGAAGGTCGTAGAGCGATCTTCTTTAGGGTTCATTAACGGATCTTTAGTTTGAGCGTGTATAGAAATTGTTTTTTCCTTTTTTCGAGCCTTTGCCGTCAAGTACCATTCGGGTAAATCCCAAGGTGCCATAATAGGTATATTTCCATAAGGGAAAAGGGCAGGAGTGACTATGTAGTTAGATTTGTTTTTCCCTATATTTTTTATGGTGGTTTTCATACAAACGGTCGCTTTATCTTGAGGAACAAAAATCTCAGTTACTATGTCAAGATTTTGGTAAACAGAGTGATAAATTGCCGTTTCAGGACACCATTCGATAGTAAATTTAGGTGTTTCACCGTTAAAAGATAATTTAGGATTATTAAAATTACTTATCGGAACGCCGTTATTAACTGAATCTGACTGGATAAAAACTTGCCATTTGCTTTGATTTTCGCCAATTTCTCGCTTAATAGAAAGAATACCGTACGGTGGTTGGTGTTGTATTTTTACAGGTCCATTTTGGTCCACGTAGAGAAGAATTTTTCTATTTTGATAAATATAATACCAAGGACCTTTGAGTTTTTCGCCGTTTACTAACGTATATCCAGCGTGTTTTTCAAGATTATAACTTCCGTAAGCGCAATCTTTTTCTATTTTGTCGTATGGAATCATGTCAATCTCCTGTTTGCTTTTTTTACATTTTAGCACATTAAAATTGATTATTGCAAGATAAAACGATCTTTGATTTTTTTAATTTATCACTGTTTTTTATTTAGTAATAAAAAGCCTAATTTAAATAAAAGCGATAATAAAAATAATAACGCCTTTAATTAAAGGACTATAAATTTATTGGGAAATTTATATTTTGTTGTAAAATGCAAAAAGTATAAAAACCCCTATAATTTGGTAAATAAATAACATTGTAAAAAAGCCTTTTTTATGCGATTATAATATCGGATTTATATAATGAAGGAGAAAAGATTATGAAAAATATGCCTTACGACAAAGCATTGCTAGAATCCAAATTTGGACATTACGACCCAAATAATAAGGCAGGGTACGTTTTGACTGCTGGACAAGACTTGAAAAAACCTTGGTACTATATTTACAGTAATAGAGAAGTTCTTCTCTACGTAGATCAAAACGGTCCGGTTAAAGTTCAATATCAACCACCTAATGGTATTTTGGTTTTTAAAAGAGAAATGGGTGAAAACCAAAGCAAATGGCAAGTGTGGGTTTCTTCTTCTACCGTAAACGGTGGAATTCCCGTAAGTAATTTTGCTAGTCCCGAACTCAACTGCTTTGGAGAAAAGCCAAAGAGCACTATAAATTGGACGCCCGAAAAAGCCGTTTATACTCTCGAATATGAAAATGCAACTATAATAACAGAACTTAGCGTTCCTTGTGCTAATGCGACCGTTTGTATGAAAACCATCGTTATAAATAAGGGGGATAAAACGGTATTTACTATAAATCCGTCAATGTTCCCTTACGTTAACGTTCCACAAATGGTTGCGTGGGATTTACCTGAATGGTATTTAACTACAACCATAAAAAAGCAAGATAACTTCATTGCTTTTTGTGGGCAAATGAAAGAGCCGACTATGGACAAAACGAAAAATCGTTCTGTCACCCTTGCTCTCGATTATGAAGAGAATGCAGGTATCGAGTGTGATATGGTTAATTACGTAGGGGCTGGCAATTTCTTTATTCCTGACACCGTAAAGAACGGTACGCCTTTTGCAACTATGATGAAAGATGCTGACGGGCTCGTTCAAAAAAGTTATCAAGCAGTTTATACTGCAAAATATTCGTGTGTTCTTGAGAAAGGACAAAGTAAAACTTTTACTCAAGTTTTAACTATACAAAACGATATATCTTACAATCAAGACCAACTTGATTACGATAAGATTTATTTCGACATGGATCAATATAATGCTAAAATTGAAGAAAGCAAGAACTTTTATTCAAATCTATTTAGCAAAAGAAAGACTAATACTTCAAATCCTGTGTTTAATAAGTTCATCAATGAATTTGCGCCTTTGCAAATGAACTGGGTAAGTTCGCTTGACCGTGGTTGGCCGTCCCAACAACGTGGTATTCGTGATACTAGCCAAGACTGTATGGGGTTATTACAACTTAATGAAAATGAAGTTCGTAAAAAGATACTTGAATTGTTTGAACATCAAACTAGTGAAGGTTGGTTTTATAAGCAAATGAGTACTGTTTCACGTTCTGCGCCACACGATATGCGTAAGTTTTGTGACGGTGGGGCGTTCGTGCTTGAACTCGTTTACGAATACTTGGCTTATACTAGAGATGAGAGCGTGCTTTGGGAAAAGACCGTTTGGCTAGATAGCGATAAGCAATCGACCATTTTGGAACACGTTATTAGTTGTATGGAGTATTACGTCGACGATAAAAATATCGGTGAGCACGGCTTATGTAAGTCATGGCACGGAGACTGGTATGATATTATAGATGGAATAGGCGACCAGGGCCGTGGTGAATCGGTGACCGTTACTGCGCAAACTATCATAAATTTAGGCAATTTAGTTAAGATAATAAAGTGGCTTAACGATAATGGTAAAGCACTCGAATTGTGTGATAAAATTACAAAATATCAAAAATGTAAGAAATTATTTAGTTCGGCAATGCAAAACGCCTATAATTCTGACGGCTATTATAACGGATACTTTAACGATAACGGCAAATGGATTCTCGGTAATAGCGATCCTGACGGTCAAAAAAAGGTTTATTTAGTAAGTAATGCATGGGCGATTTTAAGTAATGCGCCAAATAAAGAACAAGCGAAAAAGATCTTAGAAATAATCGATAAAGAAAGTTTTGGAAGGCTTGGCTATAACGTTGTTAGCAAACCTTTCAAAAGTTACGTTGAAAAGGCTGGGCGTATGGGCAGTTTGTTGCTGAATAATTCTGACCCGTATAACCATGCTACGAGTTTCTTGGTTCGTGCTTGCTGTGCATCGGGTAATGCGGATATGGCTTATAAAGCGACTAGATACATCTTCCCGATAGAAGAAGATTACGCACCTTGTGATAAGACTTTTGCGCCACCGTTTACTATTGCAAATTCATATAATTGTGAAGAAAAATATTTGCACCGAGTTGAACTACAATACCTATCGGGTACTGTTTCGTACGTTTTAAGGAATTTTTATTCTTCATTTTGTGGTATAAATTATTCGTTTGACGGGTTGGTTATAAAACCTTGTTTACCACGTGATTTTGGCGATTTTAGTATAGAATTTGATTATCTAGGAAAGAAGTTTACAGTTAATTATTGTGTTAATCAAGATAAATGTGGTCAAATGATTCTAAACGGAGTACCACTTGCAACTAAAGAGAATACTCAAAGTGGAAAAAATATGTCTACTATAAAAGACGGCGATTTTAAGGACGTAAACGTGATTGACGTTTACTATTATTAAGGAGAGAAGATGGAAGTTAAAATAGGCAACTACAATATTTGTCATTGTGGCGATTATACTAACAGAAAGGATACCGATCCAATATGGGTACAAGCCATAAACGTTCAGGCGATGGCTGATGCTATAAAAAAACTTGATTTTGACGTTATAGGCTTAAATGAAGTGTACTTTAAAAGCGTAAATGAAGAAGGGGTAGAGCAAGCCAAAAAACTTGCTAAACTTGCTGGATACGATTATTATGCCTCTGCAGAAGGGGCGAGCGATGGTAGGACGACGATCGGAAATGCGATATTGTCAAAATATCCGATTATAAACGTGGAAATTATTGCTGTACCAACTATTCCAGAAAGCGAGAGAGTGGAAGAAGGCTGGTATGAAGATAGAGTGCTTTTAGTTGCTGATATAGAGATTAACGGAAAGGTTAACAAAGTTATCGTATCGCACTTTGGTTGCATAAAAAAAGAAAGAGAATTAATTGTTGATAAAATTAGTAAAATTTTAGATAAAGACGAGGTACTGGTCGTTATGGGCGACTTTAACGCACTTCCACATGCGCAAGAATTGCAACCGTTGTACGATAAAATGATTAGCTCTGCCGACCAAAAAAATAATAAAGAATTTACTTTTGCATCGTACAATCCACATATGTGCATAGATTATATATTCGTTAAAAAAGGTGTGGAAATAAAGGATTACGTCGTTCATAAAGAAAAGGCGTCTGACCATTATCCGATATCGGCTGTGCTAGATATCTAAATTTTAGAAAGAAGGGGGAATAATTTTGGGCATTCTTGACTTAAACATTACTATGCCAAATTTTCAAGGCGAAGTAATAACCGTTCAAAGGGACGTTATGTCTTTTAGTAAGTATCATAAACATCAGTTTGTGGAGATCGCTTACTTTTATCATGGGACGGGCAAGCACATAATTGACGGCAAGACTTTTGACGTAAAAGCAGGGGATATTTTCGTGTTAAACAGCAACGTTTTGCATCAGTTTAACGGGGACGATTTGCGTGTAATTAACGTAATGTTTTCGGCAAATTTTATTTCGCCCGACTATACTAACGATTGCTTTATAAAGCAGTTTTGCGAAAGCCATTTTGATAAAAGCGATTTAGGTGAGATAGACTTAAATAGGTATTTGTATATACCTGATTTTTCGTGTAAATATTCTGACGCTATCATATACGATATGTTGCAAGAGTGCAATATGCATATGGAATGTTGTTCTACTATTTTGCGTAATAACGTCGAGATATTGATGGTTAATTTAATGAGGCTTTTGCTCATTAAAGATAACGAAATTCCACTTTTATATTCGCATAAAAACACCTTGGAAAAAGCCATATCGCTGATTGACGAAAACGTAAGCGATATAAATAAGGTTGAAGATATAACCGATAAAATAGGGTACAATAAATTGTATTTTAATAGACTGTTCAAAAATTATATGGGTATATCAATTTCCAAATATATTAGAAAAAAGAAAATGGAAAAGGTGTCTAATTTGCTTATGCATACTAATTTCACAATAGAAAAAATTGCCGAAATGGTGGGGTACGTGGATATGAAATCTTTTTATAGTGCGTTTAAGAAAGAAATGAACACTTCTCCAGGTTCGTATAGGGCAAAGTTCATTAAAGTTGAAAAAAGTAAATAAAACCAAAATTTGATAGATGTCACAAAAATCAACGATTTTAACAATAAAATGGCTGAAAAATTAATAAAATAATGCATTTTTTCAAAATTATTTAAAAATTAATTTGATTCAAAAAACAAAAAAAGTTAAAAAACCCCTATAATAAGGTTTAAATTTTTCATTAACATATAATATTACATATTATAAAATAAGTTTGTAACATGCCGAAGTGTTCGCTTTTGGCGTGTTAACAAACTTTATTTTTTTATTTAGGAGGACTTATGAAAAAAGTTTTATCACTCACTATGGCGATTCTTATTTCGGTAACGGTCGCATTTACCAGCACGGCTTGTCAAAACAGAACCGGCGAAACAGTTAAAGAAGGTTATACGCCATTATACGTAAACGTATTATCTTGTGGTGTAGGTACGGCTTTTGCTGAAAGCTTGGAAGATAAATTTGAAGCTATGTGCGAAGCTGAAGGAAAGAAGGTTGACGTTATTATCACTACTAACGACGTTAACGGCAACGAAGGTATTACTGCAGTTAGAAGCGGGGCTTCTGATATCTTCTATTTCAACGGTTTTGACATAAGCTATTATACTAACCTTGCTGAAAAAACAAGTAACGCAGTTCTTGATATAACTGACATCGTTACTGAAGGTGGAGAAGACTCTATTTACAACAGATTACAAGAAGTTTCTAGAAATTATTTTAACGTTGGCACTGATAACGACCCTAAATTCTTCGCTCTTCCTTGGTTCTCATCTTACTATGGTACGGTATATGACGTAGAACTCTTTAGAGAAAATCATTACTATAGAAACGATCCAAACATTCCTGCTGATTCTTCAATTCTTGAATATACAGGTCTTGACGGAATAACAGGTAATGAAGACGATGCTTTCGGACCTGACGGTGTTGAAAATACCGTTGACGACGGATTACCAGCAACTTGGAACGATTTTAGACTATTACTTGAACAAATGCAAAATACCCAAGTTAAGCCTTTTGCATTTACCATGCAAGGCAACTATACCGAAGCTTGGCTTTATAGTTTATGGGCTTCTTATGAAGGCGCATCAAACATTTACACTATGACAAACTTTAGTGGCGATTATAAGAGTAGAAATGCTCAAGGTGGAGTAGATACTTTAGAAGTTACCCCTGAAAACGCTTACATGATGTCAGAACAAACTGGTAAATTGGCAGCGCTTGAAATTGCAAAATACTTAGTTGAAAGTAATAGTATTTGTCTAAACTCTTACGATTCTGCTTCAGAAAACAACTTAGAAGCACAAAAGACTTATTTACGTAGTTTCCTTGGTAAAAATGCAAATAAAGACGGACAACGTATAGCATTCTTAATGGAAGGTACGTGGTGGGAAAACGAAGCAAAAGATTATTTTGGTACTTTAGTAGGCGAAACCAAAGATGATTCTCTTGCTTATGGCACTCGTGAATTCGGATTTATGCCATTCCCTAAATTTATCAACGACGCAAGTGGTATTCCTGATCAAGTACATAATAAAACCGTTATGAGATCTTCTTGGGTATCTAACATGGCTGCTGCAGTTATGATTAGTAAAAACAGTGCTCAACCTGAACTTGCAAAAAAATTCCTTAAACTTGCATATTCAGAAGAAATGAACGGTGACTTTACTCTAAATTCAGGTGTTACAGTACCTATGGAATATACCATGACTAAAGAACAGTTGTCAAAAATTACTCCTTTCCAAAAGAATATTTTTGAACTTGTTCAAAGCCCATACGTAGAAGTTGTAGAGGCTGTTACTCGTTCTGAATATATGTTGTCAGAACCAGACGTAGTAAAAACGATTTCTACCTTTGCAATGGCTACAAGTGAAACTACAAGCACCTATATCAATGCGCCAATCGAAAAGTTTAAAGAAAACATGAGTGTTGAAACTTATTGGCAAGGAATTCAATGGGCAAACCCTGCTAAAAACTGGGCAAATATGCCTTGGATGAAATAGTAGAAATTTTTAATATGCTACAGGAGCGAACATCAAGCAAATGAAAAAGATAAATTCAAATAAAAGCAAATGGATTAGAGAAACGATCTTTGCAGCGGCAATAGTGATATTGCCGCTTGCTTGGTGGGCGTTCTCTTTCTTTTATACGACCTTTGATACCATTCTTTTGGGGTTCAAGGGTTATAATCGTATAAATCAGCAGACCACTTGGGTAGGCTTTGAAAACTTTGTAACGGTTATTGAAGAGTTAACGACACCTGGAGAACTTTTGAATACTTCGCTCACAAATTCATTGTTGTTGTGGGTGATTAACGTATTCATAGCAATCCCTATTGCTCTTTTAGTTTCTTTTGCGTTATACAAAAAGGCTATCGGCTCTGGTATTTACAAAGTTATTTTGTTCTTACCAAGTATTGTGTCGGGTATGGTTTGGGTTTTAATTTATTCATTCCTTCTCGATAAGGGATTTCAAGTGGACTGGCTTTCTAATAACGATAAAAACCTTTATGCCTTGCTATTCTATAACTTGTGGTTAGGTTTTGCAGGTAATATGGTTTTATATACTGGGGCAATGAGTAGAGTTCCACCGTCATTAGTTGAAGCGGGACATCTTGACGGTATGAACGACTTTCAAGAATTTATCTACATAGTTTTACCACTTATATTCCCAACCTTGTCGGTTATACTTACTACTTGCATAATGACCATATTCACTATTCAATTGCCTGCGTTTGCTTTTTATGGTAACGGTGGTACTCAAAGTAAACCACATTTGTATAGCTTTGGCTTGTATACCTTTATGAAGGGTTATGCGCAAGATCCTGGCGAAACACCACTAGTTTCAGCAATATCAATGCTAGTTTGCGCAGTTGCTGCGCCTGCATCGGTGTTGTTCCGTAAGTTATTGGAGAAGATTTCTCCAACGGTTGAATATTAAGGAGGTGTATTATGGCAAAGAGAACTAAACTTGAAAAGGCAAGCGTAAGAACGCCTTTCTTAATAATTTTGTCTATAATTATAGGTATTTATTGTCTATCGCTCGTAATTGCGTTGCTTTGGTCGGTACTTTCTTCACTTAAATCGGATTTTGCATTTTCAATGTATCCGTTTAAAATTCAACCACTTTCAGAGTGGCAGTTTATCAACTATTCTAGGGCGTTTTTAGAAGCTGAAGTTGAAATTTCTGTTAACGGTGGCACCGAATACGTTGGGTTTGTAAATATGTTGCTCTATTCTCTAATTTATTCGATAGGGGTGGCGTTTTTATCTAATTTCACGAGATCGATGTGTGCGTACGTCGTCGCAAGATATAGACATCTTAGATGGACTAACGCTATACACGTTTTGGTTATCGTCTTGTTAACGGTTGCTTTTCCAGGAAACTTGGCGGTTACCATTGCTTTCTACAAGATGATGAATATGTACAATAACATTTTCTTGTGCGTAGTCGTAAGTGCATTTTCTTTCAGCGGTCCACATTTCTTGTATATGTACGCGGCTTTTTCAAGCTTATCGAAAGAATATGCTGAATCGGCAGAGATTGACGGGGCAAATCAAGCAACCGTTATGTTTAAAATAATGATGCCTATGGTGAAGAATATTTTTATTGCCGTATTCATTTTGGATTTTATAGCCCTTTGGAACGACTATAATCCTTCACTTTTGTACTTGCCTAATTATCCGATGTTGAGTTATGCGTTATTCCGTTTCCAACATCATACGCCTGCGCCTGATATTCCAGTAAGGCTTGCGGCAAGTACGATAGTTATAATGCCAACGTTGTTATTATTCATACTTTTTAGAAATCAAATCATGTCCAATCTTTCTATAGGAGGTTTGAAAGGATGACGAAAAGAGTTAAAAATATAAGCATACTTATTTTAACGCTGTTGTTGTCTATTGCCGTTATTATGACGGTAAACTTAATTAGTAAAGCAAAAACAGTTGACGCTTTATTTTTGGCAACGACCGAAAACGTTAACGTTGAAACGGAAAAAGTTGTTTCACCAATGTTTTTATCGGGAAGAAAAGGTTATGCTTTTTCAGCTAAGAAAAATGGCGAAAAAATAATGTTTAAAGACGGAGTTGCTGGTGTTTTTTCCATTGATTTTACACCGTATTCAGACAAAGTCGGAGAGGTTGATTTTTCGCAATTTGCAATTACCTTTAGTAGCGAATCTTCAAGGGTAGATATAAGTTTAATATTCGTTTCAACAGACAAAGGACTATTGATGAACGTTCAACTTTCAAATAGCCTTGGTAGAACCGTTGCTGTAAATATGGACGGATCATTTTGTAATACGTCGGATAAGAGTATTAATTTTTCTTTTGATCCTGATGCTATGGTCGTTAAAAATGCAAAGGGTGACGTTGTTGCAAATTTTAAAGATAAGAATTTCTTGTATACCTATCGTATACCTGAAGCGCTTGAATCTTTTGGCAAATATGACGTTGAGATGACCTTTGACAAAATAGTAGAAGGTAAGACTGCAAAGATAGTTATATTTGACGTTTGTGGTCAAAAACTCAGTGGCGATACCATTGAAAATACTTCGGCTCCTGTAATTTATTCTCTTCCTACTCTTAACGACGGTGTCGTTGGAGTAAATTACAGTGTAAGTAAAGCCGTTAGTACTTTTGACGTTATAGACGGCTTTAAGACTGAATTTTCTGGACAAATTAAGGTTTATGACCAATTAAACAATCTCATCGCATTAGATGATGATAATTCTTTTGTACCTTCTTACGTGGGTACTTATTCGGTAAACTATATTCCTGTAGATGATAATGGTAAAACGGGACAAAGTAAAGTTGCAAAATTTTACGTTCATTCTTCGCAACCTGAAGTTGAATTTGTTTTCTCAACGCCAATAGAAGATATGGAAGTGGGGGTTGGAACAAAACTTTCTTTCCCTAAAATCACGGCAAATTCAAAGTTAACTACACAAAAACTTGTCGTATATGCAAACGTGCTCTTAGACGGAGTGAAAAAAGCGTCTGCAATAGATTGTACCGACGGCTTTAATTATTCGTTCGGTGGTCAAGGTGTTTATGCCGTTGAGTTTTACGCTCAAGACGTAAGTGGATATATAAGCAAGCAATCTATTGAAATAACCGTTTCAAATATAGCAGTATTTTCGGGTGTAGACTTTGGCGTAACTTATGCTAAAGATGCGATTGTTAATCTAGAAAGTGCAAAGTGCGAGTTGAACGGCGCATCGGTTGGAAAAGTTACGGCTTTAACAGTTTTCCCTAGTGGCAAAACTACTTCGGATTATAACGTTATTTGCGATGAAGAAGGTACTTATACGGTAACGTACAGTTGCGTTGTAAATGGCGCAACCATTTCTACCGTTAGATATTTCGTGGTTAAAAACGATAACGTTTCGTTGTGGGAACCAACTAGTGGTTTGACTATCGAAGCTGATACTTGGGCGCCTGAATATGCTGACTTTGCTTATAACGGCATAACGTTTACTACTAATAGACCGGTTGAAGCCGTTTATAAAAACGTGCTTAATGTAGCTGATAACACAAAAGAAGATTTGCTTTGCGAGTTATTCGTTGCTCCAGCTTCTGCAAATACACAAGAATTTAAATGTCTTGACGTAATTCTTACCGATATTTACGATGAGAATAATGTTATCGATATAAGGCTTACCGAAGATATTTGGCGTCGTACTGAATCTCGTGCGTCAATGTCGGCAATGGCATTGCCTATAAGAGATTTTACTAACGAAACCTTATATTCAATCAATCCTAATAAAACGACAAATGAAGTAGTGTTGAAGTATTTTTATACGGCATCAGTGTTGTCGTCTTTCTACGGTATGCTAGGTGATAGCGCAAATAATAATCCTTCGCACTCGGTTAAATTCTATTTTGATTATGAAGAAGGAAAGGTGTATGCCGATTACGCTAGCGTTAAAGGATACGCAAACGGAAAACTTTGCATAGCCGATTTAACTGACGAAAGTTACGTTGGCGTAGGTAGGGCTTGGAAAGGCTTTACTACGGGCGAAGTTAAAATTTCTATTAAGATGTCTAACATAGCAAAGACAGCTCACCTTATGGTGCTAAACATTGACGGTCAATCAATGTCTGGTAAATCTACTATTGATACGACGGCTCCTTCAATTGTTCTCGATTACGCTGGAAATCAACAAGATAAATTGCCTAAGGCAATCGTAGGAAAGGCGTATAAGATTTTTGAGCCTACTTCAGTTGACTTGATTGACGGTTATAGTAAAGACGTTCAAATTTCAGTATATAAAAAGAAGGGCGCAGTAATGACTGAATACCCTAAAAACGATATGGAATTTATTCCTAATGAAGCAGGTGTTTACGTCATACGTTATCAATCAACCGACTCTTCTGGCAATGAAACGACTAAAGAAGTGAGCGTAAATGCAGTAAATTACCTAGAAGATCTCAACTATACGTTTAATAGTAATATTGCATCTAGCTACTCGGTTGGTGAGAAATTTAATTATTTTATAGGAAAGATAAGTGGTGGTAACGGCGTGGTCCTAAAGACCGTTAAGGTTAATTTAGGTCAAGAAGAAATTGAACTTGACTCCGATAATTCTTTCGTTATCACTAAGAAAGGCAATTATACTCTTACGGTTACTTTAAGCGATTACGTAAGCGTTTCCGAACCTTTCGTATTTAACTTTTCGGCAGATTATTCATCTAGTCCGATTTTAGGCGAAGTTTCAATGCCTGACGCTCTAGTTCAAGGCGAAGAAACCGTTCTTCCTGTTGTTGATGCAAAATTATATAGTTCGTCTAAGATTGAAACTGTTCCTACCACTTGGTCAGTTCGTTATGGCGAAAGTGGGGAATTTCAGGCTATTAACGGCAATTTTGTCCCAACACAAAGTGGTGTGGCTTACTTGAAAGTTCAAGCAGGTCAAAGTCAAAAGGTTTATAAAGTTAATATTACAACACAAGCAAATGTAAATGAAAATAGTTATTTATCGCAATACATTTATACCGATGCCGATCTAGTTGCATTTACTTCGGCAGATAAATTCAACGCTACTGCAAAGAGCGCGTTACATTATGAATTTACTGACTCATCAGTTTGGGCTATTGCAAGAAAAATTGACGTTGAATTTGCTAGTTTTACTTTTGGTGTTTCAAAGTGCAATTTTGACAGTGTAAAAATTACCTTTAGAGATTCAGTCGATTCTAACGTTAGTATTAGTTGTTTAATAACCGAAAAGAAAGCGGGTGAAGAAGTTTACGTTAGAATAAACGGCGTTGATCACGTAGTTTACGCTTCGTTTGAAAATGCGAGTGCGTTTGGTGAATTCAAGGTACAGTTTAACCCTGAAAACAACAGTATTATGATAAATAGTATTGCCGTTGCTCAAGTTGAAAGAACTGACTTAGGAAAGAATTTTACGGGATTTGCTAGTGGTAAGGTATACGTGAAGATGGAAATTGACACGGCTACTTCTGGACAAGTAAGTAAAATCGGTATTTCTGAAATAGCGGGACAAGTAATTATTCCAACTATTAAAAAAGACAGCATAGGTCCAACTATTACCGTAAGAGGTGAGGTTGACGGCATTGATTACGGCGAATATATCAACGTTCCTGAAGCTGTGGCATTTGACTTTATGAGTAGTGTAAAATCCATTAAGGTTAGTGTGTATACTCCAAACGACGTTGCAATTTATAGCAACGTAAATATAAATGAAGTTAAACCTATCTTAGCCGACCAAATCGGTCTTTACACGATTGAATACACGGCAATTGACACCAACGACAACGTAGGCAAATATGAAGTTGGTATTAAAATAATAGACTATGTAGCCCCTGAAATAACACTTTCTGGCACAGTTCCAACGACTGGTAGGGTAGGACAAAAAATCACCATTCCGTCAATGATTGTCAAAGATGATCATACGGCAACCGAAAATATAATCACTTACGTATATTACATTGCTCCTAACGCTAATACGGTCGAAATTAAAAATGGTGAATTTACACCAGAGCAAAAGGGCTTATATATGCTCGTATACTTTGCGCAAGATAGCGACGGCGCAACGAGTGTACAATATTATCAAGTGAGGGTAAAATAGTATGAAGAAAAGATTAATCGGTTTTATAGCGATAGCGCTTTCTATGCTCACAGCGTTTTCTACCGTAGCGTGTAATAACAACACGAACGAAGAACCAGATAACCAAAATGAGCAAGTGATTACTTTCACGGATATTGATTTAACAAAAAATGCAAGTACTGATTACGTTATAGTTATTCCTGAAAGTTTTTCACAATACGAAGAGTATGCAGCAGAAGAACTCCAACTATATCTAAAAGAATCAACCAATGCTGATTTTCAAGTTATAACCGACAAGGGCGTTGCTTACGACAATACTCGCAAGTATATTTCAATCGGTAGAACGTCTTTGCTTACGGCAAGTGGCATTAGTGTGACCACTGAAGAGTTGGGAACTGACGGTTACGTTATTAAAAGAGACGGCAATATCGTTTTGTTATGTGGTGGCGCAAACACGGGTACTTTATACGGTATTTACGAATTTCTTAACCAACAATTTGGTTTTGAAGCATATGCGCCTGATGAAATTTATTTAGAAAAGAACATAAATTCAAAACTCGTTGATTTTAATTTGGTTGACGTACCTGCTATGAGAGACCGTCACGGTGGGTTCTGGGACGCTCTTAACGATCCATATTTTGCAGCCAAGAGAAAGACTTGGGCTGGACCTGGAAAAATGCCTTTCGGTGGCGAAAAGTGGTATTACTATGGACACTCTATGTTTAGGGTAGTTCCACCAACACAATATAGAGCTGAAAATCCAAGTTGGTATTCTTCAGACGGTGTTCAACCTTGTTTCTCTAGTGAAGGCTTTAAGGCTCAATACATAGAAAACGCAAAAGAATTGTTCTTAACCATGCCTGAACTTATCTATTTAGGAATAGGCCTAGAAGACGTAAACAATTCTATGTGTACGTGTAAAGATTGTAAGGCGTCTATGGATAAATATACCAAATCGGGACTTGTTATAAGATGGGCAAACGACGTTACAGCAAAGATGCGTGCGTGGGCAGAAGAAGTTAAATTAGGAAGAGAAATATATTTTCCTTTTATCGCTTACTACGAAACGGCAAACGCACCTATCGGTGACGACGGCGAATTGATAGATCCAAGCTGTATGCTAAACGAATATTCGCCTGTGTTATACTGCCGTATAGACAGCGACTGGACTTCGCCTTGGGAAGATCCTTCTAACGCAGGTGTTATTGCAGGATATAATGAATGGAAAAAATGTTGTAAAACAATATCTTTCTATAACTATACTAACAACTTCGCAAAATCTTTCGAATGGTGGGATAGTTTATACGTCCTAACACAAAACTACGGTTTTGTTGTTGACGCTGGTGGTATTTCAGTTTACGACGACTCGTCTAATGCAACTTATTGTGGATTTGCTTTCCAAAGGATGTTTGGTTATATAACTGCAAAATTACAATGGGATCCTAACGTTGATACAAACGAATTAGTAGTTAATTATATGCAAAATTTCTTTAAAGACGCATCTGAAGAAGTGTTGGAATATTATTACCTAATGAAAATCCAATGTAAAGGAGTGTCTGACGATTTTAAGGAAAACAAGAAAGAAGCGGGCGAAGCAGATTGGGTTAATCGTGGTGTTATGGATAGAGCCGTAAAACTACTTAAAAAAGGTATAGAAGATATTAAAAAGGCTCCGTACTACACTGACGAGCAAAAAGATAGATATATTCAAAGGGTAGAAGAACAACTGTTTACACCTTTACAATATATATTAGATTATCTAGATTCTGAATATTCTACAAATGAATATCTCGCTCTCGTTGACCAAATGGAAGAACTCGTAAGCAAATACGGTATTACTAGCTTATGCTGGTTTGAAGGACAAGCAGGTTATAAATCTGTGGAACAAGTAATTGCTGGTTGGAGG
>SVHP01000054.1 GCA_015055735.1 Clostridiales bacterium
AAACGCCATGTGACCTGTCCAACCTGGAGAAGATGAACAAATATCAGCACCACCTTCACCACAATCAGTAATCATATCTGAATAGCTGTTGATGTTCTTAGTGGTTGGATAATGAACGTTTTCCATAGGCATACGAAGTTTTTCGTCAATTTGGTAAACTAAGTATTTAAGCATTGAGTGAGCGAAACCTGCTTTGTAAGTTTCTGGAGCGATATTACCATCTTGGTCAGCCCATTCGTCCATTGCGAATAGGTGAACGTTTCTACAATCAACCTTAAAGTAGTTGATAAGTTGAGCAAGTGGAATATAAGTATCTGGTTCTGGGTTACCTAAAATTAAGGTGATTTTCTTACCCTTTTCAGATGCTTCTTTAATTCTAGAGAATAAAGTAGCGATAAGCACTGGGTGTGGGTTCATCATGACCTTGATATTAAATTCAGGGTGTTGATCAGCCTTTGTGTGCTTTTCTAAGTCAGTTCCGCTGATTTTGCGAAGTTTTTCGCAGAGTTCTCTGTCCTTGAATGGAACAAATCCTGCAGGGGTAAAATTGAAGTCTGTTGCTGGGTCGAACAATTTGTTCATAATTTTTCTCCTTTAAATATTACTTTCTTTATATCAAATAAATGATTTACGATAATTAAGTCGGCTACGTTGCCTTTTGCTATATAGCCCCTATCCCATAATCCTAAAGCACGTGCTGGGTTAGTTGATGCAAATCTAAACGCATCGCACACCGAACAGCCCATATGGAATAATACGTTCTTACATGCAAGGTCTAAAGTCATGCCAGAGCCTGCGATTTCGCCTGCCCAGTCAAAGTTGATGTCAGTCGCTTCTTCAAAGCCTTCAGGAACAGGACCGTCGGAAATAAATTGGTCGGATATAAGTATTATTCTATCATCACCCTTTATTCTTCTTACAAGCCTTTGCATATATGGAACTACGTGAGCGCCTATTCTATCACAAATAAGTTCTGCGTAAATTTCTTTATTGTAGTTAACTGCTTCGTCTACACATACGCCACGGCATTCTGAATAATGTTCAATTGTTCCCGTTGCGTTTGTGTGGTGGGTTGCTATTTTTAAGCCGTATGGAATAAACTTTTCCACTTGTTCTGGCGTTGCAGCACTGTGCGCCACTGCAAACACGCAATTTGGAATAGTTTTCTTTACGTCCCTAACGAACTGTTCAATTCCTTCTCTTTCAGGAGCAATACACCAAACTTTAGTGTAGTCTTTTGAATGTTCTATCAAATCCATATAGTCTTTTCTTTCTACACCAAAACGCCAAGAGTTTTTAGATTGATCGCAACCAAACCCAGGGTTAAGATATGGACCTTCCATGTAAAAGCCTATAAAGTTAGGAAATTCGCCTTTTTCGTGACAATCGATAATATTATCGATAGCCTTTACGAAATTTTCTTTATCCAAACTGTAATAAAGCGCAGGCATAACGCTAGTTACACCGTGTTTTAACAATTCTTTTGAGCCAACTTCAGGCTTGTCCACAAAATAATAACCACCAGCAGCGTGTGTATGTATATCAACAAGCCCTGGTCCAACAAAGTTGTTTTCAGCATCGATAATTTCAGCATTTGCAGGAATTTGAACGTTCTTTGCCTTGCCAAAATCAACGATAACGCCGTTGTCAACTAATATTACTCCGTTAGGAATAACGTGATCGGGCATTATTATATTCGCATTTATAATCGCCTTCATAAAACACCTCTAAACATTAATGCATTATTATTATATACGCTTTTACCAAAATAGTCAAGATTAAATCTTGAAATTAACACATTATTTTTGTATTTTTACAAAATATGCTAAATATCTTTTGGCATTTCCGTTTTGATATTCTCTAAATAACTATCTATTACGTCGTTAACGATTTTAAGTTTTCCGTCACTATATTCTAACTCTATTAATGCGCCGTTTGATAAATAAGGTATCTCGTTAAGTCTTTCGCCTTCTAGCCCCAAACAATAGCCTTGAACGACCTTAATTAGCCCACCGTGCGTTGCAACGACCACAGTCTTGCCTTGGTTTTGGTCGGCTATATCCTTTAAGGTTTTTATAGCACGCAACTTAACGTCCCCAAACGTTTCGCCACCCTTCGGGCAAATCGAACTATCAAAATTACGCCACCTATCGTACTCTTCAAAATGCTCTTCCATAATTTGAGATATTTTTAAGCCTTCCCATACCCCACAGCATATTTCTCTTAAACCTTTGTCTTTTATTATAGGTAAGCCTGTTAGAAAGGCAAGTTTTTCTACCGTTTGAACGGCACGAATCAAATCGCTAGAATATATAGCGTCAATTTTGTAATTGCTGAATACGTAATTGCTTACTGCTTCGCCTTGCTTTAAGCCTATATCGACTAACGGGGCGTCTAGATGCCCCGTAAGTGTTTTATCTAAATTAGACGTACTAAATCCGTGTCTTATAACAATGAACTTAACCATAATTTTTGCTCCAAATAAGTTTTTAACAGTTTAACATAATAGTGATGAATAGTCAATTATAATGAGCGAGCGCCCCACTCAAAGCAAAAAAATTATAAAAAAATTAAAAAAGAAAAAAATAAAATGTTTTTAACCCTTAAAAATGCTTTTATTTTTTTAAATAATGTGGTATAATGCTTTGCGATGTAAGAAATTCATCTTGCGAGCATGGCGAAATTGGCAGACGCGCTAGACTTAGGATCTAGTGGGAGACCGTGGGGGTTCAAGTCCCTTTGCTCGCACCAAAAGAGTTCTAAAACAAACTATAAGGTTTGTTGTGGAACTCTTTTTTGTTTTAGTATCAAGATGCAAAGGGACTTGAATATGGAGCCACGAGTGAAACGAAGTGTTTTTGCAAAGCAAAAATAGAGTGTCCAGTGGACACTCTAGCGGGTAGGTCGCACAGGCGAAAGTCCCTTTGCTCGCACCAAATCGGTTTGAGCCGAACCTTTAGGTTTGGTACAGACCGATTTTTTGTTGTGTAATAAAAATTAAAGGGACTTGGACGAAGTCCTGCGTAGTGCAACGGAGCAGTATTAGGAGCCACGATAGGCGCAATCCACTAGCGTGGGACGGCTACTATTTGTTTATACTACAAGGGAAACATTCAATTTTTTCGAGTATTTATTTTACAAAATTTTAATATTATTAACTTCCATTGTATAAACTTGAAATTTTTGATTGCCTAATTATATAAAGTATGATAAACTATTTATATAAAAATCGGAGCATAATTATGAAAAAGTTATTTGTTATAGTGTTGATAGTTTTATCTTTATTTTTTTCTGGTTGCATTATTGATTTTAGTGAATATTTTTCTACTAGCCAAAAAATAGAACAAGTGGAACTAATTGAGATCTATTATATTGAAGATTATATAAACGAAAACACAGACAACTTATCCAATCCTATATATACAGTAGAACAATCCCATTATGAAGATTTTGTTTTAGATTTGGAAACTCTTTATTTTAAAGATGGCATAATTATATTTCCACCTATTCCACAAGATCCAAATCTTTATCATTACGGTTATATAATAAAAATCTTATATTTTGACAACTCATATGACCTAATATCTCAAGGCTTTCGCAGTTACTTTAAAAACGGCGACACTACACACAGCGTAGGCTACTGTGATGGAAACGCTTTTTTATCAATCCTACAAAAATATTGTGATATAGAAATACAAAATTCGATTTAGATTATTCTTGTTTACAAAACATTATACAAAAATCCTAGCAATCAAATGTTTGCTAGGATTTTAACTTTAGAACTAAAATACACCAACAACTAAAAACCAACCTTACTTTTTGCGAATTTTTATTATATAAACTATTTTTTGTTATGTAAAAAAAGTTAAAAGATTTTGACAATTTATATTACAATCCATAGTATTTGAAAAAAATTTTTCTAAATAGTGGAAATTTGTTTTTTTGTGTGTTATAATGAAAATATCAAAACTTTATAAATAAATTGTTTAGGGGGTAAAAAATGAAAAAAATTACAAAAATAGTATCGTTATTTTTGTTGGGCGTATTTGTTTTGTCGTTTTCAGCCTGCGATTTATTCTTTTCTAATAACGACGTTCAAAAATTCAACGATGAGTTAAACTCTTCAACGGGAACGTGGTACTTAAAAGAAGATCAAGACACTTTCTTTACGTTTGACGGCAGTAAAGGCGTTATGACTTTTACCTACGTTGAAGACGGAACTACTAAATACCAAGGTAAATACACGGCTGTTTATAAAGGCGTTGGAAAAGACGTTTCAATCCCACTGACTTTTGACTTTATTAGAAACGACAATCAACAAGAAGACTGGATAAATTGTTACGTTGATGATTTTGAAACTGATTTTACGCAATTTACTATAATGCAACAAAAACAAGATCTTGGGATCATTAATGGTGAACACCATATTCATATATATAGAATTAGCGAACTGCCTTACAAAATGGGAACGTATATTTTAGAAGGAAAAGAATACAAACAAGATGCCGATAATTATTCGGGTAAAGATAACTTATATATCCCTAGTGGTACTTATTCGTTAGAATCTGGCGAAAGCTTTTCTTTCTTAACCATAAAGCCTTTGTCTGAAGAACTTTTTCAATATAAAAACGGCGACATTACTATCGAAGGTGTTTATACTCTCTCTCAAGATAAAAAAACTATTTACCTTTATTTAGAACACGATCCATACACAAAGATAACTCTTGCCGATAAAGATAAATACGATACTACTTTTAGCACCTACTATCCACCTGATTTTTATTTACGTGGTGATTTTTCTAATAGCGACCGTTTAATAATCGAAGAATTATACCATCACCCTGAAAGTCCTACCCAAATCCAAGATTCAGCCTGGATATTCGGAACTTATAATAAGATTTAATTATTACACCAACTAAATTATACGAAAAGCCTAGCAAAATCTTGCTAGGCTTTGTTGTTTGTTTGCGATATCACCAATCGTCTTTTGGTGTCAATTTTATATCGTCGTAATATTCAAAATATTTTTCTTTGTCCGATTTATTGCCTTGTTCCATCCATTCTTCGGGATAGCTTGCGTCTTCTTCCCTATTATCGGCTTCTCGCATTAAATCATACATAGTTTTGCCTTTTGCTGACACTATTTTTCTCCTTCTTGTCTAAACTTTTTTAATTTTCTAAAAATCCCTTATTAGAACACTAGTCGTAGGTATGAATCGTATACTTTTTTATTAAATTATCAAACTCGTATTGATCGAAATAATAATAGCCTGCATATGAATTAAAATAATAATCATTAAAATAATCACTAAATACATATTTTGCCTGACCACTACATGTAACCAACTGAAATTCTTGATTAGAATATTGGAATTTTATTGCCGTATCTCCTGCATACACCCCCTTAGGATCAGTCCATATACTATAACATTTCAAGTTCAAAAAATCACTTAAAAACATTTCTAAATCATCTACGTTAACAATTGTTGTCATTAAAGGAATACCACTATCATACTCTTCAATAGTTACTATTGCAATACTTACAATTTCAGATTTGTTATGAAGAAAATTAAAACTTGTCTTACGACATCCCCATAAGAATAACATAATAAAACAACAAAAAATCATTAATATTTTTTTCATAAAAACGTCTTCCACATTAAAGTTTTCTAAAACCAGCATACTAAAAAATTAGTTTTAAAATATCCCAAAATGTCACATTAACTACTTGTTTAGGTTGATACTTTTTGTGAGCATTACCTTTAGTAAAATTATTATAGCAATTATTCCGATTAAAATCAAGCCAAATTTATAGTTTATTATAATCGACAATAAATTTATAATTAAAGCAAGCACATATGCGCACGTGAACTGAAATGCAAGCATAAACATAAACCATTTATTACTGCCGAGTTCTCTTTTTGCAGTAATTAAACTTGCCAAACACGGTGGCGAAAGTAGTACGAACACCATAAATCCGTAAGCGCAAAACTGATTGTTAAATAATGCGTTGTTATCTAACGCTACAAGTTCTAGCGTTTCAACTATTCCTTCTTTCGCAAACAGCCCACAAATTACTGCGATTGCCGTTTGCCAACTGCCAAAGCCTAATGGATAAAATATGTATTTTATTTTGTTACCCAAAAAGAAAACAAAACTTTTTTCAATATCTTGCCCAACGTAGCCACTAACGCCAAAACTTTTTAAAAACCACAGTATAATCGATAAAGCTACTACTATTAAACCAACTTTTATTATAAAATCTTTAATTTTTTCTATTAAAACATAATAAACATCTTTGATTGACGGTACTTTTAGTAGTGGCATTTCTAAAATAAAACAACTACCATTTTGACTAAAACATTTGAAATTTTTTAAGATTTTGCCAAAAACTGCAACTGCCAAAATCGACACCAAGTACATAGACGATGCAACTAACGCATTACCGTTAAATACCGTATGTGCAAAATGTCCAAAAACTGCCATTTTTGCACCACAAGGCATAAATGGGGTTAAAAATATACTCATTCTTCTTTGGTCTTTACTCTCTATCGTTCTAGTTGCTGAAAGCCCTGCCACAGTACAGCCACAAGAAACAAGCATAGGCACTAACGATTTGCCACTTAAACCAAATTGGTTAAACACACTATGCAAAATAAACGCTATTCTCGATGCATAACCACTTAACTCTAAAACAGCAAGCAAAGCGTAAAGTATCAATATTTGTGGTAATAAAGAAAAAACAGTTCCTAAGCCGTCTATAATCGAGCAAACTAATCCTATACTTACTTTTGACGCTTTACCGTTTAATAAAGTAAGTTTTATACAAGTTTGCATATTTGAAAAGGCATTTTCAATATAATACCCTAACTTTCCACCCACACTTATAGACAAGTAATAAATTAAAGTAAGTACGCAAAAAAATATGGGCAATGCAAAAAACTTATGCATAATTACCCTATCTATTTTTTGGGTTATTAGTTCTTGCTTTGTGATTTTTTTCTTTATTACGTTATCAATTTTACTTTCAATCAACAAATATCTTTGTTCAGCGAGAGTTTTGCCATTATATAAGGCGAAATTTTGACCTTTTAAGCGCTTTTTGTTTACTAACGCAATCTCCATTAATTTATCTATATTCTTGTTTTTAAGCGCCGATATAGGCACGACAGGCACACCCAACCAATCTTCCAAATACTTTTTATCAAAAGACATTTTATTGCTTTCAAGTTGATCTACCATATTTACGGCAATAACGACGGGAATATTAAAATTTATTAGTTCAAGCGTTAAATATAAATTGCGTTGAAGATTAGTGCCGTCAACGATATTAATTATTGCTTTTGGTGGTGTATTTTTAATAAAAGTTAAAACCGATTTTTCATCATCAGATTTAACGTCAAAAGAATAAATACCTGGTAAATCAACTATTGAAACGCTTTTATCGTATTTATATTTCGATATTTTTGGAGCAGTTGTTACACCCGTCCAGTTGCCCGTTTTTTGATAACTGTTAGTAATCGTGTTGAAAAGCGTACTTTTTCCACAATTTGGATTGCCGATTAAAGCGATTGTGTCGGTCATATTTTCACTATTATTTTATCGGCAATATTTTTGCTTATTGCTAGATAAAAATCCCTTAATTTTATTTGAATTGGGCCATTAAATATCGCTTTTCTAATCACTGTTATTTTAACGCCTTTTGTCAATCCTAAAATCGTTAAGCGATTTTTATAATCTTGTTGGGTTTTGATACTCTCTACAAGTCCAACTTGTCCTATACTCATTTGGCTTAATTTCATAATATATATTATTAAATCAATCGCCCAAATATGAGTATAAAAAAACACCTAAACGATTTTTTTCGTTTAAGTGTTTTTATTATTGTTAAAATTAATCAACTAATTCTAAAATTGCTACTTCTGCAGCGTCGCCCTTACGGAAACCAAGTTTATAAATTCTAGTATATCCGCCACCTTGACCTTTTTCTTCCTTGCGGTTAGCATATTTAGGTGCATATTCATCGAAAATCTTTCGATTAGTGGATATTTGATA